>NZ_JBHWHH010000195.1:0-12980 GCF_042732555.1 Nocardia sp. NPDC059764 | reverse complement strand
GCCGTTATGTGTTCGAGATCACTGTGCGTATATGCCGGCTATCCGCTGTGGCCATGGTCATAACTTCGTCAACGAGATTGTCCGGACTCTGAACATTTGGTTAGCGTCAGGTTCGGCGGGTTCGCAGGGGGCGCGCCACCAGGGGTTACTCGACGAGGAGTGCTGTGAGTTCGTACTCGGCTGTTGCCGACGAGGTGGAAATGACACCGGTAGCCACGGAAAACGGCGTTCCAGCCACATTTTTCGAGCGGGTGATCGACGGCGCGCGGGGGCTGCGCCGCGAGAGCGCGGACGCCGAGGTGCCCGCCAAGGTTCGTGAGACCCAGGTCGCCGCGCTCGGCGCGACCGGCCTGGCCGTGCTGCACAGCCTGCTGTCCATCCCGGCCGGCTTCGACAGCGTGGCGGGCAGCATCGGCCACTTCTTCGCCGCCTGGGTCACCGGCGGTGTGGCCCTGTTGTTCGGTCTGCGGTCGCGCTGGATCTGGGTGACCGCGCTGGGCGTGTCCAGCCTGCAGGTCTTCCTGGGGGTGTTCACCCTGATGTCGGTCGAAATGCCCACGGGCGTCGGACCGTTCACCGTGCTCGGCGGCATCATGGTCTCGGGCATCGTGCTGGCGCTGCTGCTGCGCCGCGACTGCTACCGCTGGTTCGCCGTCGACTGACGACAGTCGCCGCCCGCCGGAATCCGGTGGGCGGCAACCGAAGTCGTCACTTCGGGGTGCGGCCCAGGGCCCGTCCCGCAGCGCGGCCGGAGAAGATGCAGCCGCCCAGGAAGGTGCCTTCCAGCGCGTTGTAGCCGTGCACGCCGCCGCCGCCGAAACCGGCGACCTCGCCCGCGGCGTACAGCCCCGGGAACGGAGTGCCGTCGGGGCGGATGACCTGCGAGTCCAGATTGGTCTGCAAACCGCCCAGGGTCTTGCGGGTGAGGATGTTGAGCCGCACGCCGATCAGCGGCCCGTGCGCCGGATCGAGGATCTTGTGCGGCGTGGCCACCCGGCCGAGCTTGTCACCCAGGTAGCGCCGCGCATTGTTGACGGCCATGAGCTGGGCGTCCTTGCTGAACTTGTGCTCGACGTCCCGGTCGCGCGCCACGATCTGGCGTTCGATGTCGGCCGCGTCCAGCTGCGGGCCGCGCGAGATCTTGTTCATCCCCGCGATCAGTTCGGGCAGCGTATCCGCGACCACGAAGTCCACGCCGTGCTGCTTGAACGCCTCCACCGGACCCGGCGCGCCCTTGGCCACCCGGCTCTTGAGGGTGAGCTTGAGGTCCTTGCCGGTGATATCGGGATTCTGCTCCGAGCCCGAGAGCGCGAACTCCTTCTCGATGATCGACTGGGTCAGGATGAACCACGAGTAGTCGTAGCCGGTGGCCAGGATCTGCTTCATGGTGGCATTGGTGTCGAAACCCGGGAAAGCCGGTGCGGTCATGCGCTTTCCATTGGCGTCGAACCACAGCGACGACGGCCCGGGAATGATGCGGATGGCGTGATCGGGCCACACCGGATCCCAGTTGTGGATGCCCTCGGTGTAGTGCCACATGCGATCCCGGTTCACGATACGCCCGCCCGCGGCCTCGGTGATGCCGAGCATGCGGCCGTCGACGTACGCCGGGACGCCCGCGATCATGTGCTCCGGGCACGGCCCGAGCCGCTCGGTGGGCCAATTGCGCCGCACCAGTTCGTGATTGTGGCCGATGCCGCCGGAGGAGACGATCACCGCGGCGGCGCGCAGGTCGAACTCGCCGGTCACGGTGCGTGAGGACGCGACGCCGCGGTCCTCGGTGGAGGCCTCCAGCACGCTGCCGCGCACGCCGGTGACGGCGTCGTCCGCCACGATCAGTTCGTCCACGCGATGCCGGAACGCGAATCCGACCTGCCCGCGTCGCTCGGCCTCGAGCACGGGTTCGAGGAATACGCGCACGACTTCGGGTCCGGTGCCCCAGGTGAGGTGGAAGCGCGGCACCGAATTGCCGTGCCCGTCGGCGGATTCGCCGCCGCGTTCGGCCCAGCCGACCAGCGGCGTCACCCGCAGCCCGAGATCGTGCAGGTACTGGCGCTTCTCGGTGGCCGCGAACTCCACGTAGGCGCGCGCCCACTGTCGCGCCCAGTGGTCCTCGTCCTCGCGGTCGAAGCCGGCCGAGCCGAGCCAGTCCTGCATGGCCAGCTCGAGGCTGTCCTTGACGCCGAGCCGCCGCTGTTCGGGGCTGTCCACGAAGAACAGTCCGCCCAGCGACCAGAACGCCTGGCCGCCCAGGTTGGCGCGGTTCTCCTGATCCAGAATCAGGACTCGCTTACCCGCCTTGACCAGCTCGTGCGTGGCGACGAGACCGGCCAGACCGGCCCCGACGACGATGACATCCGGGTTCTCGATCATGCCCATTTCCTTGGTGTCGAAGTTCGATACACGAATGTATCCAACGAGGTCGCTGCTGTACAGGTGCTCGATACGTTCGTGTATCGGGCCGGTTTGTCGGTGGGTCGTGGCATGGTTCGAGTGTGCCGACATCGCCGACCGGATCCCTGTCACTCGCGGCGGCGCGCCGCATCGCGCTCGCGGCCCAGGGGTTGGGGTCCGCCCGGCCCAGCGCGCCGCCCACCCGGCGCACGGTCATGAAGGTCCTCGACAGCACCCGGCTGCTCCAGCTGGACTCGGTGTCGGCGGTGGTGCGGGCGCACTACGCGCCGGTGTTCAGCCGCATCGGGGCCTACGACCGGACCCTGCTCGACGATGCCGCGTGGGGGCACAGCGCGCGCAAGCCGCGGCAGCTGATCGAATACTGGGCGCACGAGGCGGCGCTGATCCCGGTGCGGGACTGGCCGCTGATGCGCTGGCGCATGGTGCAGTACCGGCACGGTCGCTGGAACGGGATGCGGCAAGTGCTGGAACGCAATCCGGGCCTGGCCGACGATGTGCTCGGTGTGGTCAAGGAGTACGGCCCCAGTACGGCCGGGGAGATCGAACGGCACCTGGAGCTGGATCGGCCACGGGCCAAGGACAATTGGGGCTGGAACTACAGCGACACCAAGGTGGTGTGCGAGGCGCTGTTCGCGGCGGGGGAGCTGACCGTGCCCCGCCGGGCCGGCTTCCAGCGGCACTACGACCTCGCGGCGAACGTCCTGCCCGCCGAGGTGGTTTCCCGCGAACCGGACGAGGCGGACGCGATCCGCGAACTGGTGCGGCGCGCCGCCCGGGCGCACGGCGTGGGCACCGAGACCGATCTGCGCGACTACTACCGGCTCACCCGCCGCCAGACCGAACCCGCTATCGCCGATCTCCTCGATGCCGGGGAATTGGAGCAGGTCACCGTGCAGGGCTGGGACAAGCCCGCCTATCTGCACACCGAGGCCCGCACGCCCCGCCGCGTCGCCGGCGCGGCCCTGCTGTGCCCCTTCGATCCGCTGATCTTCTTCCGCGATCGCACCGAGCGGCTGTTCGACTTCCACTACCGCATCGAGATCTACACGCCGGAACACAAACGGGTGCACGGCTATTACGTCTTCCCGTTCCTGCTCGACGGCGAACTGGTCGCGCGGGTGGACCTGCGCGCCGAGCGCGCGAGCGGACGGCTACTGGTGCCGGGCGCGTTCGCGGAGCCGGGACGCGATCACGCCCGGATCGCGGGGGCACTGGCTCCCGCGCTGCGGGAGATGGCGGACTGGCTGGAACTGGACACCGTGGAAGTGGGCGAAAAGGGCGATCTCGCACCGCGTTTGCGGCGCGAGATCGCGTAGCTCCCCGGGAACGCCCGGATCACCGATGGTTCAGAAGGGGCCGTCGGTCCAGGTGTTGAGCACGATGCCGTTCTTGCCCTCGCCCTTGCACTCGATGGTCATGGGGATGAGCGGCCGCGGCGAGTCGCCCACGATGTAAGTGGGGGCCTGGTAGCCGTTGCCGACCTGTCGGGCGCCCAGGCACTGCACCACGGCGGCGTACCAGGTATCCGCGGGGCAGGTGAAGGTGGCGGTGTCGAGCGTCCGGTCGATACGGCAGGGCGAATCGGCGTGGGCGGCCGGAGCCGACACCGCGATCAGGCCCGCCGCGCCGATGCCGAGTGCGGAACCGATCGCGAGGGACCGGCGGCGCGGGTGGAGATGGTGATGGTTCGTCATCGAACAAACTCCCTCGTATACGGACAGATCAAGCGAAGCAGTTCATCCATACTGACCCGCGAGACCCGCCGCACCGCCGAAACTCGCGGAGATCGATGTTCCGGCGTGGCGCGCTCGGTCAGGCGGCCTGCACGCCGACCGGGGAGTTCAGCACCGCTCCACCACAGAACAGGGAGGGTGACCGGTACCCGGCGAGCACCCCGGACACCAGGATCGACGCGTCGCCGGACTCGGCCGTGGCGGGCACCGACACCGCCACCAGGGCGGCCGCGGCCAGGCAGACCGCGCCCACGATGGCGAGCGAGCGGCGGCGAGTACGCAGACGGATCATGTGGGGTTCCCTCTCCTGATGAATGATCTTGTCCATACTTCGTCGCCGAGAGCGCCGCGGATGGGGTGTCGGAGGCACTGACTAACCTGGACCCGTGGCAGATCCCGCGACCTACCGGCCCGCCCCGGGCACCATCCCCGTCGAACCGGGTGTCTACAAGTTCCGGGACAAGTTCGGCCAGGTCATCTATGTCGGCAAGGCGAAAAGCCTGCGCCAGCGGCTGAACTCGTACTTCGCCGATGTGGCCGGGCTGCATCCGCGCACCCGCCAGATGGTGACCACCGCCGCCGGCGTCGAGTGGACCGTGGTGTCCACCGAGGTGGAAGCGCTGCAGCTGGAATACAACTGGATCAAGGAATTCGATCCGCGCTTCAATGTCCGCTACCGCGACGACAAGTCGTACCCGGTGCTGGCGGTCAGCCTGAACGAGGAGTACCCGCGCGTCTTCGTCTACCGCGGCGCGCGCAAGAAGGGCGTGCGGTACTTCGGCCCGTACGCCCACGCCTGGGCCATCCGCGAGACCCTGGATCTGCTGCTGCGGGTGTTCCCGGTGCGCACCTGCTCGGCCGGAGTCTTCAAGCGGCACAGCCAGATCGGGCGGCCGTGCCTGCTCGGCTACATCGACAAGTGCTCCGCGCCGTGCATCGGCCGGGTGAGCGCGGCCGAGCACCGCGACATCGTGGACGACTTCTGCGACTTCCTCTCCGGCAAGACCGACCGCCTGGTCAAGCAGCTGGAACGCCGTATGCACGAGGCCGCCGACGAGCTCGACTTCGAGAACGCCGCCCGGCTGCGCGACGACGTGCAGGCGCTCAAGCGCGCGCTCGAGAAACAGGCGGTGGTGCTGGGCACCGGCACCGACGCCGATGTCATCGACTTCGCCGTCGACGAGCTCGAGGCCGCGGTCCAGATCTTCCACGTCCGCGACGGGCGGGTGCGTGGCCAGCGCGGCTGGGTGGTCGACAAGTCCGGCGACGCCATCGACACCGCGATGGCCGGTGGCGAGCTGCCCGCGCTGGTCGAGCAGTTCCTGACCCAGTTCTACGGCGAGCAGACCTCGGCCGCCGCGCAGAGCGGTGACGACCAACCGGGTGCGGTGGTTCCGCGCGAAGTGCTGGTCCCGGCCCTGCCAAGCGATCACGAGCAGGTGCAGCAGTGGCTGTCGGGGCTCCGCGGGTCGGCGGTGCAGCTGCGGGTGCCCCAGCGTGGGGACAAGAAGGCCCTGGCCGAGACGGTGCAGCGCAATGCGCAGGAAGCCCTCGCCCAGCACAAGCTCAAACGCGCCGGTGACCTGACCGCGCGGTCGGCGGCGCTGCAGGAACTCCAGGACGCCCTGGACTTGGACAGCGCGCCGTTGCGCATCGAGTGTGTGGACATCTCCCATGTGCAGGGCACCGACGTGGTGGCCTCGCTGGTGGTGTTCGAGGACGGGCTGGCCCGCAAGTCCGAGTACCGGCACTACACGATCAAGGAGGCCGCCGGGGAGGGCCGCTCCGACGACGTCGGCAGTATCGCCGAGGTGACCCGCCGTCGCTTCGGCAAGCTGCGCCGGGAGCTCGACGCCGCCGAGGCCGCCGAGCTCGAATCCGATTCCGAGGCAACCGAACCCGGGCTGCCCGGCATCGACCCGAAGACCGGCAAGCCGCGCCGCTTCTCCTATCCGCCCAACCTCTACGTGGTGGACGGCGGTGCGCCGCAGGTGAACGCGGCCGCGGAGGTGCTCGACGAGCTGGGCATCACCGATGTCGCGGTGATCGGCCTGGCCAAGCGCCTGGAAGAGGTGTGGGTGCCCAACGAGCCGGACCCGGTGATCATGCCGCGCACCAGTGAGGCGCTGTACCTGCTGCAGCGGGTGCGCGACGAGGCGCACCGTTTCGCCATCACCTTCCACCGCTCCAAGCGGTCGCGGCGGATGACGGCGTCGGCGCTGGATTCGGTGCCGGGGCTGGGGTCGACCCGCAAGACCGCGCTGGTGACGCATTTCGGATCGGTCGCCAAGCTCAAGGAGGCTACGGTGGAGCAGATCACCGAGGTCCCGGGCATCGGCGTGGCGACGGCCAGGGCGGTCCTGGACGCGTTGCGTCAGCAGTAGAGCGTCGGCGTTTCGCGGCGCGCCGGACGGGGACCCACCGGGTAGAGTGCGACACGCCGAACGGGAAATTTGCGACACGCCGTGTGTGCTGGTCGGGAGCGGAAATCACAGCTGTGTTGCGCTCCCGCCGCTCGCCTGCCGGGTTCGCGGGTGTCGGTGCAGGATGATCGAGGGAACTCCAGACACGAACCGGTAGGACATGACGCGCGTCGAAGACAGCACAGCTACTGCCGAGAACAACCCGGCAACCGAATCAGGCGAGTCCCAGCCGAATCCCCGCAAGGGGCGGCCCGGTTCCGAACCCGCTCCGGTCGAGGTGGTCATCGTGACCGGCCTGTCCGGCGCCGGCCGCGGCACCGCGGGCAAGGTGCTCGAGGACCTGGGGTACTACGTCGCCGACAATCTGCCGCCCGAACTGATCGGCCGCATGGTCGATCTGGGCCGCGCCGCCGAACCGCCGATCCGCAAACTCGCGCTGGTCATGGACGTGCGCAACCGCTTCTTCACGGGGAATCTGTCCGCGGTGGTCGAACAGCTGCGGTCCGCGGGCGTGCGGACCCGCATCCTGTTCCTCGAGGCCTCCGACGACGTGCTGATCCGCCGTTTCGGCTTCGCGCGCCGCCGCCATCCGCTCCAGAGCGAGAGCGCCGACGGCACCCTGACCGCCGGCATCGCCGCCGAACGCCGCCGCCTGGACCCGGTGAAGACCGCCGCGGACGTCGTCATCGACACCACCGCGCTGTCGATCCACCAGTTGCACCGCAAGCTCGAGGAGGTCTACGGCGGTGACGCCGCCGCCGTATTGCAGTTGACCGTGCAATCGTTCGGGTTCAAGTACGGAGTCCCGCTCGACGCCGACATGGTGTTCGATTTGCGTTTCCTGCCGAATCCACATTGGATTCCCGAACTCCGCGAAAAAACCGGGCAGGACGCCCCGGTCAGCGAGTATGTGTTGTCGCGCCCGGGCGCACAGGACTACCTGGGCACCGCGCACCATCTCGTCGACCTGACGACCGAGGGCTACCGCCAAGAGGGGAAGCGATACATGACCGTGGCAGTGGGCTGCACCGGCGGTAAACACCGCAGTGTGGCCATAGCGGAGGCGCTGGGTGACGCGTTGGCGGGCCATGCGGCGGACAGCGATTCGGGTGACGTCGTGCGCGTGGTCCACCGAGATCTGGGGCGGGAATGAGTGAGAGCACTTCCGGCCGCACCGCCAATCCCGCCTTCGTGGCGCTCGGCGGTGGGCACGGGCTGTACGCGACGCTGACCGCCGTGCGGCGGCTCACGCGCAAGATCACCGCGGTGGTCACCGTCGCCGACGACGGCGGCTCCTCGGGCCGCTTGCGCGCGGAGCTGGGCATGCTGCCGCCGGGCGATCTCCGAATGGCGTTGGTGGCCTTGGCCGAAGAGGCCGACGGGCACTGGGCGCGAACTTTGCAACATCGCTTCGGCGGCACCGGCGCGCTGGCCGGGCATTCGGTCGGCAATCTGATTCTGGCGGGCCTGACCGAGGAGCTGGGCGACCCCGTCGCGGCTCTCGACGAGGCCGGAAAGATTCTGCGGGTCACCGGAAGAGTGTTACCCATGTCGCCGATCGCGCTGACCATCGAGGCGGATGTCTCTGGGCTGGAAGGCGATCCGCGGGTGAGTCGCTGCATCCGCGGTCAGGTGGCGGTGGCGACCACGCCGGGCAAGGTGCGCCGGGTGCGGCTGATCCCCTCGGATCCGCCCGCCTGCCCCGAGGCGACCTCGGCGATCGAGCACGCGGACGTGGTGGTGCTGGGCCCCGGGAGCTGGTTCACGAGCGTCATTCCGCACGTGCTGGTGCCGGATTTGCACGAAGCGCTGCTGCATACGCGGGCGCGGAAAGTGCTGGTGCTCAACCTCGCTGCCGAACCGGGCGAAACGGCCGGATTCTCCGCGGAACGGCACCTGCATGTATTGTCCCAGCACGCACCGGATTTCACAGTCGACCATGTTCTGGTGGACTCCGGTTCCGTACCCGAGGGTAGGGAACGCGAACATCTGGCAAGAGCTGCCGAACAGCTGCGTGCGCGAGTAACCTTCGCTGATGTCGCCGAGGCGGGGACGGACCGGCACCACCCCGGAAAGCTTGCCGCCGCACTGGATCAGGTGATCCGGCAACCTCGGCCGGAATCAGCAGGGCTTCGAGTCGAAGGACGGCATATGGGCCAACGTGTGCGGTCCGGGTTGGGTGGAAAGGAGCGCGTCTCGTGGCGATGACAGCGGAAGTGAAGGACGAGCTGAGCCGGCTCTCTGTATCACAGGTGAGCTCGCGCAAAGCGGAATTGTCCGCGCTACTGCGGTTCGCCGGTGGATTGCACATCGTCGGCGGTCGGGTGATCGTCGAAGCCGAAGTGGATATGGGTTCCATAGCGCGTCGGCTGCGTCGAGAGATCTTCGAGCTGTACGGGTACGGCTCGGACGTGCATGTCCTCGGCGCCGGAGGGCTCCGGAAAACCTCCCGGTATGTAGTGCGAGTTTCCAAGGAAGGCGAGGCGCTGGCGCGCCAGACCGGTTTGCTCGACGTGCGCGGCCGGCCGGTCCGGGGCCTGCCCGCGCAGGTCGTGGGCGGCAGCATCGGCGACGCCGAAGCGGCTTGGCGCGGGGCGTTTCTCGCGCACGGCTCGCTCACCGAGCCGGGCCGGTCCTCGGCGCTCGAGGTGAGCTGCCCCGGGCCGGAGGCGGCGCTCGCGCTCGTCGGCGCGGCCCGGCGCATGGGCATCTCGGCCAAGGCGCGCGAGGTGCGCGGCACCGATCGCGTCGTGGTGCGCGACGGTGAGGCCATCGGCGCCCTGCTCACCCGCATGGGCGCGCAGGACACGCGGCTCACCTGGGAGGAGCGGCGCATGCGCCGCGAGGTCCGGGCGACCGCGAATCGGCTGGCCAACTTCGACGACGCGAACCTGCGTCGGTCGGCGCGCGCGGCCGTGGCCGCCGCGGCCCGGGTGGAGCGGGCGCTCGAAATACTGAGCGACGATGTTCCCGACCATTTGGCCGCCGCGGGCAAGCTGCGGGTGCTGCACCGGCAGGCCTCGCTCGAGGAGCTGGGCCAGCTGGCGGATCCGCCCATGACGAAAGACGCTGTCGCGGGCCGGATCCGGCGACTGCTGTCGATGGCGGACCGGCGCGCCAAGGAACTCGGCGTGCCCGACACCGAAAGTGCCGTCACCGCAGAGCTGCTCGAAGAGGCATGATTCCGCTGCGGTGCCGCCTAAACTGAGGCCAACCGCACGGTGATTCCGTCCGGAAGCGTCGCAACCCCAATGGTTGCGGCGCTTCCGGTCGTCTGTGACGTATGTGAACGTTTCGGTAGTTCACCGTGGCGGGGGTGTGTCCGTGATGTTTCCGTTACAAGGCTAGGGTTAGCCCTGCAACGGAAACGATCCGCAAAGCTGAGGAGCGAAACGTGACTGTCCGGGTAGGTATCAACGGCTTCGGCCGCATCGGGCGAAACTTCTTCCGAGCCGTCGAGGCGCAGAAGGCCCTCGGCACCACCGACATCGAGATCGTGGCGGTCAATGACCTGACCGACAACAAGTCGCTGGCGACGCTGCTGAAGTACGACTCGATCCTCGGTCGCCTGCCGCAGGACGTTTCCCTGGACGGCGACGAGACCATCGTCGTGGGCGATCAGCGCATCACCGCGCTGGCCATCAAGGAGGGCCCCGCCGCCCTCCCGTGGGGCGACCTGGGTGTCGACGTGGTCGTCGAGTCCACCGGTATCTTCACCGACGCCACCAAGGCCAAGGGCCACCTGGCCGCCGGCGCCAAGAAGGTCATCATCTCCGCGCCCGCCAAGGGCGAGGACATCACCATCGTGATGGGCGTCAACGACGACAAGTACGACGGTTCGCAGAACATCATCTCGAACGCGTCCTGCACCACCAACTGCCTGGGCCCGATCGCCAAGGTGCTCAACGACTCCTTCGGCATCGAGCGTGGTCTGATGACCACCGTGCACGCCTACACCCAGGACCAGAACCTGCAGGACGGCCCGCACTCGGATCTGCGTCGCGCCCGCGCCGCCGCGCTGAACATCGTGCCCACCGGCACCGGCGCCGCGAAGGCCATCGGCCTGGTGCTGCCCGAGCTGCTCGGCAAGCTGAACGGTTACGCGCTGCGCGTGCCGGTTCCGACCGGTTCGCTCACCGACCTGACCGTCGACCTGGCGCGCGCCGCCTCGGTCGAGGAGATCAACGCCGCCATGAAGGCCGCCGCGGACGGCCCGATGAAGGGCATCCTGAAGTACAACGTCGACCCGATCGTCTCCTCCGACATCGTGACCGACCCGCACTCCTCCATCTACGACGCGCCGCTGACCCAGGTCATCGACAACCAGGTCAAGGTCGCCTCGTGGTACGACAACGAGTGGGGCTACTCCAACCGTCTCGCCGACCTCGTCGGCCTCGTCGGCAAGTCCCTGTAAGCGCCGATGACGATCAAGACTCTCCAGGATCTGCTGAACGAGGGCGTCGAGGGCCGCGGCGTGCTGGTGCGCTCGGACCTGAACGTGCCGCTCGACAACGGCGTCATCACCGACCCGGGCCGCATCATCGCGTCCGCGCCGACCATCAAGGCGCTGGCCGAGGCCGGCGCCAAGGTCGTGGTGACCGCGCATCTGGGCCGCCCCAAGGGCGAGCCGGACCCGAAGTTCTCCCTCGCCCCGGTCGCCGCGCGACTGGCCGAGGAGCTGGGCCGCAATGTCCAGCTGGCCGGTGACGTGGTGGGCCAGGACGCGCTCGCCCGTTCCGAGGGCCTCACCGACGGCGATGTCATGCTGCTCGAGAACATCCGCTTCGACGCGCGTGAGACCAGCAAGGACGATGCCGAGCGCACCAAGCTCGCCAACGCCCTGGTCGAACTGGTCGGCGACGACGGCGCTTTCGTGTCCGACGGTTTCGGTGTGGTGCACCGCAAGCAGGCGTCGGTCTACGACGTGGCCAAGCTGCTCCCGCACTACGCGGGCACGCTGGTCGCGGCCGAGACCGAGGTGCTGAAGAAGCTCACCGAGGACCCGGCCCGCCCGTACGCGGTGGTGCTCGGCGGCTCCAAGGTCTCCGACAAGCTGGCGGTCATCGAGGCGCTCGCGCCGAAGGTCGACACGCTGGTCATCGGCGGCGGCATGTGCTTCACCTTCCTTGCCGCACAGGGCCTTTCGGTGGGCACCTCGCTGCTGCAGGAAGAGATGATCGGCACCTGCAAGGGCCTGCTCGACAAGTACGCCGACGTCATCCACCTGCCGGTGGACATCGTGGTGGCCGACAAGTTCGCCGCGGACGCGGAGTCGAAGACGGTGCCCGCCAACGAGATTCCGGACGGCTGGATGGGTCTGGACATCGGCCCCGACTCGGCCGCCCGCTTCGGCGCGCTGCTGACCGAGGCCAAGACGGTGTTCTGGAACGGCCCGATGGGCGTGTTCGAGTTCGAGAAGTTCGCGGCCGGTACCCGCGGTGTCGCCGAGGCGATCGCCACGGCCACCTCGAAGGGCGCGTTCACGGTCGTCGGCGGTGGCGACTCCGCCGCGGCGGTGCGCACCCTGGGTCTGCCCGACGACGGTTTCTCGCACATCTCCACCGGTGGCGGCGCTTCGCTGGAATACCTGGAGGGCAAGGAACTCCCCGGTCTCGCTGTGCTTGAAGAAACACGGTTGGAGGACTGAGCCATGGCACGTAAGCCTTTGATCGCCGGCAACTGGAAGATGAACCTCAATCACCTCGAGGCCATCGCTCTGGTGCAGAAGATCGCGTTCGCTCTGCCGGAGAAGTACTTCGACAAGGTCGACGTCACGGTGATCCCGCCGTTCGTGGACCTGCGCAGCGTGCAGACGCTGGTCGAGGGTGACCGTCTCCTGATCACCTACGGTGCCCAGGACGTGTCGACCCACGACGAGGGCGCCTACACCGGCGAGATCAGCGGTTCCATGCTCGCGAAGCTGGGCTGCACCTTCGTCGTGGTGGGTCACTCTGAGCGGCGTCAGTACCACACCGAGGACGACGCCACCGTGCTGGCCAAGGCCAAGCAGGCGCTGAAGTACGGCATCACCCCGATCGTCTGCATCGGTGAGGGCCTGGGCGTCCGCGAGTCCAAGACCCACGTGGAGTACAACCTCGAGCAGCTGCGCGGTTCGCTCAAGGGCCTGACGGCGGAGGAGATCTCCAAGGTCGTCATCGCCTACGAGCCGGTCTGGGCCATCGGCACCGGTAAGGTCGCCACCCCGGCCGACGCGCAGGAAGTCTGCGGCGCCATCCGCAAGGAGCTCGCCGAACTGGCGAATCCCGAAGTGGCCGCGGGCGTTCGCGTCCTCTACGGCGGCTCGGTCAACGCCAAGAACGTCGGCGAACTGGTCGGCCAGGCCGACATCGACGGCGCCCTGGTGGGCGGCGCGTCGCTCAAGGGTGACGAGTTCGCCACCCTCTCGGCC
>NZ_JBHWHH010000194.1:0-13225 GCF_042732555.1 Nocardia sp. NPDC059764 | reverse complement strand
CCCGGGACCCGATCGGCACGTCACCGCGGCCACTTGGTGGCGTCGCGGACCGGAAGCGGATTGGACACAGTGTCTGGTTTGGGTGGGATGGGTGGCATGTCTGGTGGTCGCGGCCTGTAATTTGGTGGGCATGGTTCGGCCACCGACTGCTCGTTCCGCTGTGCCCGGTGTCGGGCGGCTCGGTCTGCTCGAGCCGTCGGCAGCCGCCTCTCTGCGAGAGTTGGCGTGGGACAACGTGGACAGCGTTCCCCTGCTGTGGGCGCTGTCGCGTTCCCCCGACGCCGATCTGGCGCTGCTGACGCTGATCCGGCTGCGCGAGCAGCTCGGGAGCGATTGGGCCGCCGTGGATTCCGAACTGCGCCGCGACTCCGCGCTGCGCGGGCGGCTGTTCGCGCTGATCGGCTCCTCCAGTGCCTTCGCCGACCACCTGGTGGCCGATCCGGGCGCGTGGCGGCTGCTGCGGCGGCCCACGCTGCCCAGCCGCGCGGAAGTGCTGGCGGATCTGCTGGACGCCGTGCAGGCCGTCCCGGAGAACGGGGCCGCGGCCGGGCCCATGATGTACCGGGCGGGGATCTCCGGGCCCGAGGCGATCGCCTTGCTGCGCAAGCGGTATCGCGATCAGCTCATGCTGCTGGCCGCCATCGATCTGGCCGCCACCGTCGAGAACGAACTGGTGCTGCCGTACGAGCAGGTGGGCCAGCACCTCACCGATCTGGCCGACGCCGCGCTCACCGCGGCCCTGTCGGTCGCGGTCGCGCGGGTGTGCCAGGACCGCGAGGTGCCGGTGCGCCTCGCCGTCATCGCCATGGGCAAATGCGGTGCGCGGGAACTGAACTACGTCTCCGACGTGGACGTCATCTTCGTCGCCGAACCGGCCGACACCACCGCCACCCGGCTCGCCGCCGAGATGATGAGCGTCGGCAGCGCCGCGTTCTTCGAGATCGACGCCGCGCTGCGGCCCGAGGGCAAGGCGGGCGCGCTGGTCCGCACCCTGGACTCGCACGTCGCCTACTACAAGCGCTGGGCGCGCACCTGGGAATTCCAGGCGCTGCTCAAGATGCGGCCCGCCACCGGCGATCTCGACCTCGGCCGCGAATATCAGAAAGCCCTCATGCCCATGGTGTGGGCGGCCAATGAACGGCCCGACTTCGTGGCCGACGTGCAGGCCATGCGCCGCCGCGTCGAGGACCTGGTGCCCGCCGATCTGCGCGAACGCGAGCTCAAACTCGGGCACGGCAGTCTGCGCGATGTCGAATTCGCCGTCCAGCTGCTGCAATTGGTGCACGGCAAGGCCGACGAGTCGCTGCACGTGCAGAGCACCGTGGAGGCGCTGGGCGCGCTGGCCTCGGGCGGCTACGTGGGCCGCGACGACGCCGCCAACCTCACCGCCTCCTACGAATTCCTGCGGCTGCTCGAACACCGGCTGCAGTTGCAGAAGCTCAAGCGCACCCACACCCTGCCCGCCCCCGAGGACGAGGAGGGCATGCGCTGGCTGGCGCGCGCCGCGCACATGCGCCCCGACGGCCGCCAGGACGCGGTCGGGGTGCTCACCAGCGAGATCAAACGCAATGCGGTGCGGGTGCGGCGGCTGCACGCCAAGCTCTTCTACCGGCCGCTGCTGGACGCGGTGGCGCGCATGGACGCCGCCGCCCTGCGGCTGAGCCCCGCGGCGGCCGTGCGGCAGCTGGCCGCGCTGGGCTACGTGTCCCCGGAGAACGCGCTCGGCCACCTCAAGGCGCTGACCGGTGAGGTCGGGCGCAAGGGCCGCATCCAGGCGCTGCTGCTGCCCACCCTGCTCGAATGGCTCGGCGAGACACCGAATCCCGACGCGGGCCTGCTCGCCTACCGGCGCGTCTCCGAGGGCCTCGACAACGAGATCTGGTTCCTGCGCGAACTGCGCGACGAAGGGGCCATCGCGCAACGGCTGATGATCGTGCTCGGCTCCTCGGCCTACCTGCCGGATCTGCTGATCAACGCGCCCGAGACCATCCGCATGTACGCCGACGGCCCCAACGGGCCGCTGCTGCTGGCCACCAAGCCCTCGGATGTGGCGCGCGGAATCCTGTCCGGGGCACGGCGTTACGACGATCCCAAGCGCGCGGTCGCCACGGCGCGATCGCTGCGCCGGCACGAACTGGCTCGCGTCGCCTCCGCCGACGTGCTCGGCATGCTCGACGTTCAGCAGGTGTGCGAGGCGCTGTCCTCCGTGTGGATCGCCACCCTGGAAGCCGCGCTTCAGGCCGTGATCCGGGCCAGTGAGGCCGAACTCGGCCGGCCCGCGCCCGCGGATTTCGCCGTCATCGGCATGGGACGGCTCGGCGGCATGGAGCTGGGCTACGGTTCCGACGCCGATGTGCTGTTCGTCTGCGACCCGCGCCCCGGCGAGGACGAGACGGTCGCCGTGAAATGGGCTGTCAGCGTGGCCGAACAGGTGCAGCGCCTGCTCGGCGCGCCCAGCACCGACCCGCCGCTGCAGGTCGACGCCGGACTGCGCCCCGAAGGCCGCAACGGCGCGCTGGTCCGCACCCTGGCCGCGTACGCCGCCTACTACCAGCAGTGGGCGCAGCCGTGGGAAGTCCAGGCGCTGCTGCGCGCGCATCAGGTGGCGGGCGACCCCGAACTCGGAGTCCGCTTCCTGCGCACCATCGATCCGGTCCGCTACCCCGAGGGCGGCATGTCGCCCGAGGGCGTCCGCGAGATCCGCCGCATCAAGGCCCGCGTCGACTCCGAACGCCTCCCGCGCGGAGCCAACCCCGCCACCCACACCAAACTGGGCCGCGGCGGCCTGGCCGACATCGAATGGACCGTCCAGCTCCTCCAACTGCTGCACGCCCACGAGGTCCCCGAACTCCACAACACCTCGACCCTGCACTCCCTCGACGCCATCGAACGCGCCGAACTCATCGACACCGCCGACGCCGAACTCCTCCGCGACGCCTGGCTCACCGCCACCAAGGCCCGCAACGCCCTGGTCCTGGTCCGCGGCAAACCAGCCGACCAACTCCCCGGCCCCGGCACCCTCCTGTCGGCGGTGGCCCGGGTCGCGGGCTGGCCCAACGACGACGGCAGCGAATTCCTCGACCACTACATGCGCGTCACCCGCCGCGCGAAAACGGTGGTGGAAAGGGTCTTCGGCGGCGAATAGCAACTCACACGCCCTCGACCCAGGACCAGCCCGCGTTGCGGGCGATGGCGAGTAGTTGCTTGCGCGCGCTACACGAACCGGGCAGGTGGCCATCGCCTTCGGCGCACAGCCGATGTGGCCACAACAGGATCTTCACGCTGTCGGAAGTCTGCATCGACGGCGTCAGCGGCAGTCGATGATGGCTCACGCGAGATGTGGTCCAGGACAACGTCGTCACCGCCCTACGTCCGCGACGCGGGGAACGACGGACCCCCGCGCCATGACCCGGGCCGATGCCGCCCGCGGTGGCGACGCCCCGCCCGCCCGCTCGCCGGCGCCTCCACATGCCTCGAACCGTCGAGACACAGTCGGAGAAACCGGGCCTCACCACCCGGATGCTCATCCCGGTAGAAACCCCACACGCTCCAGCCGATCACGGACAGGCAGAGAGCGAGAATCGACAGCAGCGCCCAAGTGTCCCAAAGCATTACGGAATCCCCTCGAATTACATACCGCTGGTGATGGTTGAATGCCCGAGCGGCTGCGCGCTGTCACCGCTCGGTGCATGTCTCAGTAGACACCCCAGAGGTCGCGGAAATTGGGTTCATGGTGACCTGTCCACGGATTAGGCTGAAGTGTCCACGGTGAGCGGTATCGCCCGTGGACACCGGTGATCGTGGACGTAGCCATCGTGGACATCTATTCAGATAGCGAGGCTGATCGAATGACTGGTTTGGCCGCTTCTCGTATTGCGTTCGGTTCGTATCTCCGGGGTCTCAGAACTCGAAGTGGCAAGAAGCCCTTGGCCGCTGGGCTCGAGATTGACAAGTCGCGTCAGACGGTGGTGCGCATGGAAAATGGATATCCGACGAATGCCAGCACGAACGACATCGAACGGCTGCTCGAGTTCTACGGGGCATCGGCGCAGGACCGCGAGGAGGCACTGCGTCTCTGGGGCGAGGTTCGGTCCGAGGAGAAAATCGCTCAGCAGCAGGGCGATTCGCGAGGGTACTGGCAGCCGTACGCCGACCAGGTCGCCGCCCACCTGCCCCGCTACCTGCGTCTCGAAGCCGCCGCCCATCGGGTCGTCAGCTATCAGCACGTGCTGGTTCACGGGCTGTTGCAGACCCCCGACTATCGGCGCGCGATGGCCCGAATCGATGACCCAGACTTGTCCATCGTCGACACCGAGCGCCGCGTCGAGCTCGCCGTCCGGCGGCAAAAGAGGTTGAACGATACCGACTTCCGCCTGGAGCTGCTCATGTCGGAATCAGTCCTGCGGCATCAGCCGGGTGGCCCAGCCGTGATGGCTGGACAGCTGCGGTGGCTCGCCGATGCGGGCCGGCGCGACAACATCAGCATCAGACTCATTCCGTTCGCGGCCGGCTCCCACAAGGGATTGGCTATCCAGCCATTCACCCTGGTCCAGTTCCCGGCGTTGAGTAGCAATGTCGTGGACGCACCGGTGGTCTACCTCGAAAGCGGTTCCGCGGGCGTCTATCACTCCAAACCGGATGTCGTCGAGGAATATCGAGAGGCGACGGACCGGATCAGAGCGGTAGCGTTGAGTGAAAGGGACACAGCGGACATCATTGTGCGGATCGCGAAGGAGTACGAAGCGTGAGCAGCCAGTCATCCGGGCCCGGATGGTTCAAATCGACCCGGTCGAAGGCCTCCGAAACCTGCGTGGAGGTTTGCTTCGCTGACGGCGAGGTCGGCGTACGCGACTCGAAGAATCCCGGTGGCCCGGAGCTGTTCTTCGACGGCTCCGAGTGGGACGCCTTTCTCGGCAGTCGCATCTGGGACCGCTGACGCCGGGGCGTGCGGCTCAGCTGAGTGGAATCCATTCCACGCCAGCTTGTTCGATGTTCGCTTCCTCGTCTGGGGTCGGTGGTATGCGGCCACCGACCCTGGCGAGGTAGGTCATGGGGTCTCAGCCCAGGGGTGTGGAGGCGGGAGGATCGGCGTGCCCGTTGGATGAGGATCACATCATTCCTCGGATGCGGGATTCGGTTGGGCGGCAGGGAATTCGGCGCCGAGGACCGGGGCGATGTGGGGTGGGGGAGTGCCGAGTAGCTCGTTCTCGCGGTTGCGGATCAGCCAGGGTGGGCAGGTGTGGGCCGCGTCGGGGGGGGGGGTGCGGGTGCCGGGGGCGAACATGCCCGGGGGTATGGCGGTGCTGGGAGATTCGGGGCGAACCTGTGGTGTGACGGGACCTGGCTGACGGAGGGGTTCGGGGGTGGTCGGGCCCGGGAAGCTGCGGGCGAGGTCGGGGAAGGGGTTGGGGGAGTAGCGGTTCGATGGGATGCCGTGGGGAGAGGCGGGGTGGGTTGTGCGGGTGGGGTCGCCGGTTGGCGTTGTGGACGTCGGGTGGGTGGCGGTGGGGTGGGTTTCGGTGGTGGTCGGTGGCTGGGTGGCCGAGCGGTCCTTGTCGGCTCGCCATCGATCTTGGCCGAGGTCCGCCACGGTCTGATCGAGCGTGGTTGGTTCACCGGACGTGGACTGATCCCCGGGGATTCGCTGTGCCGAGGGGGAATTGGTCGTCGAGAGGGTCTCTTCGCCCGTCCGTGGTCGGTGCGCGTCGAGGTCGGCTGGATTGCCCCATGCGTCCAGATTCGGCGTGGACCCTGGGGTGGTTTTGGCATCCGATGTGGAGCCAGGATTCATTGCGCCACTGCTGTTTCCGGGGGAATCGGCCGCGCTCAGTGTGGTGACCGTGAAGAAGGCGGGGATTCCTGAGCCTGCCGGTGGGTAGATCGGGGTGTAGTTGGCGTCCAGGGCTGCCAGGGCGAGGTGGTAGTGGTCGGCTCGGTCGGTGGCGGGGCCGTGGGGCGGCGGGGGGACGGTTTTGCGGAGGGCTTCGGCGCCGAAGGCGGCGGCGATCATGCGGTGGCCGGTGCTGTGGGTGATCTCGGCGGTGTCGGTGGCGTCCTGGACGAAGCGGCGGGCGGCCGCCGCGGCGGCGTCGGCGAGGTGGCCGGTCATGCTGTCGGCGAGGGCGGTGTGGATGGTGGCGTGCAGGGTGGTGACGGCGCCGAAGATGCTGTCGGCGATGGTGACCCAGGTGTCGGCGGCGGTGTGCATGTCGCCGGGGTTCATGGCCTGGACGGCGTCGTGGATCTGCTGGTGGGTCAGCCGGGTGAAGTCTTCGACGTGGTCGATGTAGTCGGGGTCGGTGGCGCGGTCGGTGAGGCGGGCCTGGTCGTGTTCGGCGCCCGATTGGCTCAGGCGGGCGCTGCGCCGCAAGGCTTCCGGTTCCATCGGCGTCCCTCCCGTAGTCCAGCTTCCGAGTACTTGGACGCGGGAGGGTCGATGCCGGTTCCCGATGTGGCCGGTCAGCCTTTGCGGGCTTGCAGGGTGTAGCTGAGGGGCAGGCGTTCGGGATGTTCGATCAATCGCCATTCCCACTGCTCGTCGTGGACCATGCGGCCGGGCAACGGGTTCGAGGGGACGCTGTCGTGTTCGACGAGCTGGGTGAGGGTGAGGTCGGCCTGCAGCAGGGCTTCGACGATCTCGCCGAGCCCGTGGTTCCATTCGTGGGTGGTGGTATTGGCCATGGTGGAATCGGTGTCGACGTAGGTGGTCCCGTCGTCGAACACCATCGGCTCCGCGGTCTCGAAGTACGGGTACCCGATGGTCAGGGCGTCGGTGCGGGTCTCGTCGACCGACCACAGCACCGGGTGGTACTCGCGCAGGAACAGACGGCCCCCGGGGCGCAGCAGCGCCGCCACGGTCATGGCCCAGCGGCGGATGTCCGGCAGCCAGCACAGCGCCCCGACCCCGGTGTAGACCATCCCGAACCGCCGCCCGCCGAGCGCGGATACCGCGTCGTAGACATCGGATTCGACGTACTCGATCGGTGTCGCGGCGGCGTCGGCCAGCTTGCGGGCCTCGGCCAGTGAGGCGGGGGAGAAGTCGAGTCCGGTCACGGTCGCGCCCAGCCGGGCCAGCGACAGGGTGTCGGTGCCGATGTGGCATTGCAGGTGCACGGCGTCGACGCCGCGAATGTCGCCGAGCCGTGGCAGATCGAAGCGCACCACATGGCTGAGGAAGGACGGGTCGGTCCGGAAGTCGTCGAAGTGGTAGTCGAGGGAATCGGCGTGCAGTGGGGCGCGATCGTTCCAATTGGCCCGGTTCAGGCCGCGATAGTCGCTCATGATCCTCGACTGTGTCACGAACTGTCGTTGCGGGACTGGGGACTTCGCGCGATATCTCGGTGGATACGTGTCCCGAGTGGTGTGGGAGGCGAGGTGAGGACGTCGCGGATTCGGCGGGGACTGGTCGTACCGCCGCCGATGTCAACGGCGCGGTGGTGCCCAGTGGTTTCCTCCGGCTGGAGGCGTTCCGGACCGGCGTCCTCGACGGCGAGGACGCCGGTCTGACGACCTACAGGTGAGCCCGATCAGGCGCCGGGCAGGTGCGCCTCGAGCCAGTTGACCACGTCGGTGAGCACCTTGTCCTGCTCGGGCTCGTTGTAGATCTCGTGGTAGAGCCCGTCGTAGCGGATGATCGTCTTGTCCTCGGCCGCGGCGTCGCGTTCCACCTTGTCGGTGCCGGTGGGTGAGGCGAGGCCGTCGGCGCTGCCGTGCTGGACCAGCAGCGGCGCGGTCAGCCGATCCAGGTGCGCCTTGACGTACTCACCGGCGCGCAGCATCTCCCCGGCGGTGCGGGCGGGCACGCCGCCGTGATGCACCAGCGGGTCGTCGTCGTAGGCGCGCACCACCTCGGGGTCGCGGCTGACCAGCTTCGAATCCAGTTTCACCACAGGCACATTCGGCAGGTACTTGGCCACCAGCGGCGCGGCGAGACGCTGCACGGCATTGCCGGCCTCGATGTCGATCGCGGGGGCGGACAGCACCAGACCGTCCACCTCGGGCTGGTCGCGGGTGGCGAAGTAGGCGGTGGTGAGCCCGCCCATGCTGTGGCCGATGACGAATTTCGGCAGTCCCGGGTGGCGGCCGGTGGCGGTGGCGAGCATGGTGCGCACATTGTCGGCGGCGGTGTCGAGCGAGCCGATATTGGCGCGGGCGCCCTCGGACTTGCCGTGGCCGGTGTGGTCGAGCGCGTAGACGGCGAACCCGGATTCGGTGAGCCGCCGCGCGACGTGCGCGTACCGGCCGGAATGCTCGGCGTAGCCGTGCACGATCACGGCCACCGCGCGCGGTTCGGTGTCAAGCAGCCACGCCTGCCAGTACACCCGCCCGCCCGCGCCTTGGAATTCACCGGTCTCCGTGCGGGTCATCGCCGCTCCCTTCGAGGTCGAATGGTCACCGTGCCGGCGGGAACGCCCGTCCACGACGACGTGCGCCCGAATTGTCACCCACCGGCGAAGCCATTCTCGCGTATCCGGCGCGGCGGGGAGCAGGACCGCGAAGTTCGCACCCGTGGGCGCGGCGGTCGGCGCGCGGACGACGGCGCTCACGCTGGTCGGACGCGAGGCCGACGCCTCGGAGGGGCCGATGCGCCCGAGCGCGCTGCCGACGGCGACGGGTAGTGCCGGGCTCGGGTCAGAAGGTGGCGATGCGGTCGATGAGGAGCCGGTTGAACCGGATCAATCGGGCGTAGTTGGCGCGGGAGATGCGTTCGCCGGTGCCGTGGATGCGTTCCAGGTCGGCGGCGGACAGCATGATCGGGGCGAAGTTGCAGCGGGTCCGCGCCAGATCGTCGTAGTAGCGGGAGTCGGTGGCGGCGGGAACCACGCCGACAGTGACGGCCAGCCCCGGCACCACCGCGCGCGCCACATCGGCGACCACCTCGAAATCCGGTCCGGCGCTCGGGTCGGCCGACGGCTCGGAGCAGGTGCCGTCGAGTTCGATGGTGACCCCGTTGTCGCGCACCACCTTCCGGCAGTGCGCGAGCACTCCGGCCACCGAATCACCGGGCAGGATACGGAAATTCACGTACGCCTCGGCCCGCTGCGGCAGCACGTTGGACTTGACCCCGCCGCTGATCACGGTGGGCGCGGTGGTGGTCCGCACCAGCGCCTCGGTCTGCGGCCGGGCGGCCAGCACCCGGGCCGCGATCGGCCCGGCCACATTGACCAGTCCGAGCAGGGTGCGCCGCGGTTCGGTCACGAATTTCCGCACCCGGGTGAGCATGTCGACGGCGACCGGGGTGAGCCGCAGCGGGAACGGATGGTCCTGGATCCGGGCCACGGCCCGCGCCAGCCGCCCGACCGCGGTCTGCCGTCCCGGCATGGACGAGTGCCCGCCCACATCGGTGACCGACAGCCGCACGGTCGCGAAGCCCTTCTCGCCCACCATGATCGTGGCCACCGGCACGTCGATGCCCTCGGCGACGCCGACGGTGATGACACCGCCCTCGTCCACCAGCAGCCGGGCCCGCACCCCCGCGTCCCGCAGCCGCCGCGACATCTGTCCCGCGCCGTCGGCCCCGAAGATCTCCTCGTCGTGGCCGAACGCGAGATACACCGTCTGCGTGGGCGCGACGCCGTCCCGCAGCGCCGCTTCGACCGCCTCGAGAATCGCGATCATCCGGCTCTTGTCGTCGATCGCGCCGCGCCCCCAGATGAATTCGTCGTCCACGACCCCGCCGAACGGCGGGTACGGCCAGCCGTCGTGGTCGTCGACGGGCACGACATCCATGTGCGCCAGCAGAATCGCGGCCACGGCCTCAGCTCCGGGCTCGCCGGTGCGCGTCCCCTGCCGCATGCTCCCGGCCGCCCCGGCCTCGGCTGCCTTCGCCGGCTGCTCGGCTCCGCCCGCCTGGTGCTCGGCCGCCGCGCTGCCCGCCCAGCGGTACAGGCGGCTGTGGCCGAAGCTCTCCCAGGTGAGGCGGGCGTGGACCAGGGGGAAGCATTTCTCCAGGTGGCCGGTGAGGCGTTCGAATTCGCCCGGGTCGATGCGGCTGTGGTCCTCGTGGGAGACGGTGCGGCAGCGGAGCGCCCCCGCCAGCCGCTCGGCGGTGGCGTCGTCGACGATGGGCGCGTCGGTCGGCGCGGTGCTGGTCATGGGCTAACCGCCGGTCCGGGGAGGGAAGGTCACGGCCACAGTGGCATTGTTCACCACATCGGCGATCAGGGAGACCGTCTTCTCGTTTCGCCACTTCGGAATCGCCTCGCTGAGGTCGCCGGGCAGGTCCGGGGTGCGGATTCCGGACAATAGCGGCAGATGCAGCTGGGCGGCGGTCACGGTGACGGGGGCGTTGGCCGGCTGGTGCGCCCACACGTCGTCGACCACGTCGGTGACGCGGACGCCGATGCGATGTCCCGCGGGAATCGGCCAGTCCTGGGCGAGGAGCCGGACCTGCGTGGTCGGGGTGACCGGTGCGATGCCGCGGGTGATCACGGTGGCCCGATTGTCGGGTGCGATGTCGTAGACCTCGACGGTGACACTGGCCGTGGCGGGACCGTCCAGGGTGAGCGTGGCGGTCGGCGCACCGGACAGCTGCTGATCCTGGGCGAGTGGTTCGGAGACGGTCCAGATTTCCCGGTCCGCGCCGGGCAGCAGCCCGCGATCGTTATAGCGTCCGGTGCGCAGGTCGATGTCGAGAGCGCGGCTGTCGGCCGGCGGCCACGCCGTCTCCGCCCGCCAGCGGCCGTCGAACTGCCCGACCGTGACACGCGGGCCGGGCACCGTCACATCCTTGCCCGCCACCTGCCGGTCGAAGAAGGCCAGCAGTTCCGAGGAGAACTGTGTGGCACCGCATTTCTCGCTGCAATCGCGGTGACCCCACTGCCCGAACATGGCCTTGTGCTCGCCGGGGCCGAGACCGTTCCACAGCTGGAAGACCCGGTCGGCGCGAGTGTTGTAGTCGACGAACCCCTGGCCGAGGAACAGCGGAATGGTGTTGCCGCGCAGCTTCTCCACCAGATCGCGGTCGCGCCAGAACGGCGTGCTCGCGTCGTGGTTGCTGGTCTCGGCCAGATACTGCTGGTAGCAGGCCGGGTCGACGGACGACGCGTTGGCCTTGTACTCGGCCGAGTCATCGGGATGCGCGGGCGTCGACGCGATCAGCAGGTGCTCGAACCCGGCGATGTCCCCGGGCCGGAAACCCTGTTCACTGATCGGTTTCAGCGAGAACTTCCACGCGATGCCCTGCATGTACAGGTAGGCGTTGGGGTCGGCGACGACTTCGAACGAGGCCACCGCCGCCAGCCCCGCCGGCTTCTCGGACAGCCCCATGAGACCGGTCCACCCCTCGTACGACACCCCGTACAACCCGACCCGCCCCGTCGACCACGGCTGTGCCGCCGCCCATTCCACCGCGGTCTTCACATCCGATCGCTCACCCGGCCCCCCGAAGTCCGGGCACCCATTGGATCCGCCGAACCCGCGCAGATCCACGATCACATACGTGTACCCGGCGGCCAGGAGCATCGGCACCGGCAGATCCCCGATCGAGGGCCCGCCGCCGGGTCGCAACTCGGTCAACCGCGCCTCGTGCGACCGATACGGACTCACCGTCATCACCACCGGCGTCCGCACGTCGTCCCCGAGCCCCACCGGTCGCAGCACGTCCGCGTGCAACCGCGTCCCGTCGGGCGCGGTGATGAACTCCTCCCGCCACTGATACCCCGGATCCGCGCTCGCCTGCCCCGGCGCGACCACCGCTCCCATCACCAACAGCACGCCGACCACCGCGCGCCACACCACCATCCGCATGCTCACCATAGTGACCTTGGTGGTTGCGCGAGCCCCTGACCAGCCCCAGGAACCTGGGTGCACGATGGTCGGCGGCGCCGGTCGTTCAGTGGGTGTCGGCCGCGAGTTTCCCGACCAAGAACCGTTCCTGGGCGGCGATCGTATACACGTGTGGTGGGTGCTGTTCTGTAGGCTCTATCGGCGCGGGGCGGCCGACCATTGGCCTCCCTGGACGCGCTGGCCACAGCCGAGATCGAACGGCTCGCAAACTGCTCTTACACGAGGTGTTTTCGATGAAGCGCAAAACCGGGCGCGACACCCTGTACCACGATCAATCCGCGTGGCGGAAGCTCCAGGAGTTCCTCCCGCCCCGGCTCCGGCTCACGGTCGAAGCGGACCTCCCCACCGAGGATTTCTGGGAATGGGAGGACAACAACATCCACCTCGATCAGTATCTGAACCCCGACGCCCCGGCGAAAGTGATCCTGCATCACGGCGTCGGCACCAACGGGCGGCAGCTGAACCTCATTCTCGGTAAGCCGCTGGCCGACAAGGGCTGGGAGGTGACGGCCCTCGACAATCTCGGCTACGGCATGACGCAGGTCCGCCCCGGCGGCACCTACGGGTACAGCCAGTGGGTCCAGATGGTCACCGACTACCTGGCCTATGAGAAGTCGCGCGACGATCGCCCGATCGTGCTCTACGGCCTGTCGGCCGGTGGCATGGTCGCCTATCACGTCGCCGCGCACGCACCGCGCGGCACCGTGTGCGGCATCGTCGGCCTGACCTTCCTCGACCAGCGTAATCGCGACGTGTTGATCGCGACCGCGTACAACAAGTTCAGCGCCACGGTGGGTGCGAAGGGCGTTGGCGCCCTGGCCCGTTCGCCGATGAAGGGCCTGGAATTCCCGATGAGCCTAGCCTCGAAGATGAGCGCGCTGTGCAACAACGCGGACGCCATGAAAGTGTTTCTGGCGGACAAGACTTCGGCGGGCAATGCGGCGTCGATGAAATTCCTCGAGGACTACCGCACCTATGTCCCGGATATCGAGCCACCCGATTTCGACGTCTGCCCGATCCTGCACGCCCAGCCCGCCGAGGATCACTGGACGCCGCTGGAATTGAGCAAACCCGTGCTCGACCCGATCGACAAGGTTCCGGTGCAGCGGGTGATGCTCGAGAACGCCGGGCACTATCCGCTCGAGGAACCCGGACTCACCCAGATGGAGGACGCCGTCGACGCGTTCGTGCGCGAGGTCACCGGCACCAACCCCTGAATCACAGAGAGTCGGGTACCCCATGGCGAAGGTAGAGGAAACGGCTCCCGAGTCGTTGCCGGGGACCGCCCCGAGTTCGGTCGACTCGTGGGTGTGGTGTTTCAGGCCTCGGCGCCTGGCGGCTGACCCGCGACCTCGGCATGTTCGCGGGCCCGATCGGCGGTCGGAATCATCGGCGCGGCAGCCACACTCGGCTCCGCCGGGGTCGCACTGGGGGCGGT
>NZ_JBHWHH010000193.1:0-13463 GCF_042732555.1 Nocardia sp. NPDC059764 | reverse complement strand
TCGCGGCGGCGTTCGCCTAGGTCGCGGCGGGCGACCCGGCGTTCGCCGCGATCCTGGCCGCCGCTCGCCCCGCGCACTGAGCCAGGCGCGGCGCGTGCCGTGCGGCCTGCGTCAGAGTGCTTCCAGGATCATGGCATTGGCCTGACCGCCGGATTCGCACATGGTCTGCAGCCCGTAGCGGCCGCCGCGTTCGTGCAGCGCGTGCACCAGGGTGGCGGTGAGCCGCACCCCGCTGGCCCCGAGCGGATGCCCGAGCGAGATCGCGCCGCCGTGGACGTTGACCCGGTCGAGGTCGGCCCCGGTTTCGCGCGCCCACGCCAGCACGACGCTGGCGTACGCCTCGTTGATCTCGATGAGATCGATGTCGTCCAGCGTCAATCCCGTTTGCTTGAGCACCTTCTCGGTGGCCGGCACCACGGCGGTCAGCATGAGGAACGGGTCGTCGCCGACCGCGACATGGCTGCGGATCCGGGCCAGCGGGGTGAGCCCGAGCCGCTTGGCGTGCTCGCTGGTGGTGACCAGCACCGCCGCGCTGCCGTCGCCGAGCTGGCTGGCATTGCCCGCGGTGATGTGCCAGGCGATCTCCGGGAAGCGTTGGGCGATGGCCTCGTTGTAGAACGACGGCGACAGCGCGCCGAGTCCGGCCGCGGAGGCGTCGAACCGGATGGTCTCGTCGCGGGCCAGGCCATTGATCGGCGGGGTCAGTTCGGCGTCGAATCCGCCCCGCTGCGTGGTCTCGGCGGCGCGGCGGTGGCTCTCGAGCGCGTAGTCGTCGAGCTGGCCGCGCCCGAATCCCCACCGCGCGGTGATGAGTTCGGCGCTGATGCCCTGCCACGGCACGCCCTGCGGATAGCGTTCCAGGAACGCCGATCCGGTGAGGTTGTCCACGTCGAGCAGGCTGGTGCCCATCGGGATCCGGCTCACCGACTCCACGCCGGCGGCCACCACCAGGTCGCAGTCCCCGGCGATGACCGCGTGCGCGGCGAAGCGCAGCGCCTGCTGGCTGGCGCTGCACTGCCGGTCGATGGTGCTGGCGGGCACCGACTCCGGGAACCCGGCCGCCAGTGAGGCACGCCGGGTGACATTGGTGGCCTGTTCGCCGACCTGGCTGACCACACCGCCGATGACCTCGTCGATCAGCGCCGGATCGATGCCCGCCTGTTCGACCACGGCGCGCAGGCTGTGCGCCATCAGATCCACCGGGTGCACGCCGTCGAGCGCGCCGCCTTGTTTTCCCCGTCCGATCGGCGTGCGTACCGCCGCGACGATGACCGCGTCACGCATCACGGGATCCCCAGCACCCGGCGCATGGTCGCCAGCTTGGCCGAGGTTTCGGCGAACTCGGTGTCGATCCGGCTGCGCGACACCACGCCGCCGCCGGTGCGCAGCGTGAGATCGCTGCGGTGGGAATCCAATTCGAGCCCGCGCAGCGCCATGTGGAACTCGCAGTCGCCGGCGCTGTCGATCCAGCCGACCAGGCCGCCGTAGTAGGCGCGGGCCGGTTCGTAGTCGGCGATCATGCGCCGCGACCCGGTCTGCGGCACCCCGCACACCGCGGGGGAGGGGTGCAGCGCGGCGACCAGCTCGGTCACCGGGATCTCGGGGTCGAGCAGGCGGGCGGTGATGGGGGTTCCCAAGTGCCACAGGCCCGGAGCGGTCACCAGTTCGGGATCGTCGGGATAGTCGAGGTCGGGGCAGAACGCGGACAGGCCCTTCACCATGAAGTCGACCAGGTGCCGGTGCTCGGTCAGGTACTTGTCGTCGAAGAGCAGGGCGCGGGCGCGTTCGCGGTCCGCGGATTCGGGCAGCCGGGTGTCGCGCAGCACGGTTCCGGCCAGCGGCGTCATGGTGATGGCGGCCCCGGATTTCGCCAGGAACAGCTCCGGGCTCGCGCCCATCGTGTACACGCCGGGATGGTCGAGGTGTTCGACGAAGTAGCCGCGCGCGTTCGGGTACAGCTCGGTGATCCGCGCGAACAGGGCGAGCGGATCGACCACGCCGTCGTAGAAGTAGCGCTCGCAGCGCGAGATGACGATCTTCTCGAGCTCGGGTTCGGGGGCGCGCAGCAGGGTCAGCGCGTCGTCGATGTGGCGCAGGTAGTTCGCGATGGCGGCGTCGTTGAACTCGACGTCGGCGCGGAACTCCGGATGTCGGCCGGGCAGCCGCGGGCTCGGCCGGTGTTCGGCGGTCCGCCAGCCCAGGTACAGCGAGGACTCGGCGAGCTCGGTGTCGAAGGGGATCGCGCCCGCCACCACATTGCCGTACGCGCCCGCCCGCACCGCGGCCTCCGCTTCGGCGAGATTGTGATAGCAGATCAGCGGCCCGTCCAGGCTTACCGGGCCGTTCGCGCCGGCCAGGCGGAATCGCACGGGATCATGCATGGGAGTGCTCCGATTCGGTGGTGGTCAGTCGGTCGCGCACGGCGCGGCGGTCGATCTTCTGGTTCGGCAGCAATGGCAGCTCGGCGCCGAGGACGAAGCGCTTGGGCACCGCGGCCCGGCCCAGCCGCTGCCGCACGCGTTCGCGCAGCGGCTCCAGGTCGGGGTCCGGAATCGATTGGCGGGTCACGAGATACGCGCCGACGAGTTCGCCCCACTCGCGGTCGGGCACGCCCATGACCACCGCGGACTCGATCCACGGCACGCCGGTCAGGGCCTGTTCGATCGCGATCGCGGACACCTTCACGCCGCCGGTGTTGATCAGGTCGTCGACGCGGCCGGTGGGGACCAGCAACTCCTGCGACCAGTGCCCGCGGTCCGAGGTGCGGTACCAGCGGGTGTCGCCCTCACGGTAGAAGGGCTGCTCGCCGGTGGCATCGAGATAGCCGTCGGCGACCACGCTGCCGCCGAGATGGATTATGCCGTCGATGATCTCGACCCGCACACCGCGCAACGGCGTGCCGTCGTAGACACAGCCGCCGCAGGTCTCGGTCATGCCGTAGGTGACCACCGCGTCGGTCAGCTCGCGCAGGGCACGGCCGGTCTCGTCGTCGAGGCGGGCGCCGCCGATCAGAATCTTGTCGAAAACCGCCAGGGCGGTACGGGATTCGGTGTCGGCGAGCAGTCGGGTGATCTGGGTGGGCACCAGCGAGGTGTAGCGGCGACCGGCGGGCAGCCGCCGGGCCGCGGCGGCGAACGCGGCCGGATCGAAGTGGCCGCCGGGCAGCGTCGTCACCCGGGTGCCGCCGAGCGTGGCCCGCGAGATCACCTGGAAGCCCGCGACGAATCCCGCGGGCAGGCACAGCAGCCAGTCGCCCGCGCCGCCGAGCCGCTCCGAACTCGCCTGCGCCGAGGAGGTGAGGGCGGTGCGGGACAACAGGGTTCGCTTCGGGACGCCGCTGGACCCGGAGGTGGACAGCACCACCGCGGTGGTGGCGGGCACGGTCGACGGAAGCCCGTGGGCCTGACCGGGATCGGTGATCGGGGCGATGGCCTCGCCGCCGCGGTACGCGACCTCGATGGCGCGGCGGACGGTGTCGACCGCGGCGTCGGGATCCTCGGGCACGAGCAGGGGAGTCAGCGGTATGGCGTCGGACGGGTATGACATCAGGAGTGCAGCTCCAGCTCGAGATTCAGCGCCGAGACGGTGGTCGCGTCGAACGCCGCCTCCACCGCCTGGCGGGTGCGGGCGTGCACATCACGCAGATCGTTTCGGGTGACCGGGATTTCGAGTACCGACAGCCGACCGGACCGCCGGGCGTGACCCAGCGACGCGGGCAGGTCGTCGATCTCGACCGTGGCGTGCGCGACGTCGTAGGCGCGGCACAGGTGGGCGATGTCGATGTTCTGCGGCGTCCCGTAGATCCGTTCGAAGGTGTCGCCGTAGGGCTCGCGCTTGTAGCGGGCATCGCCCTGTTCGAGCAGCTCGAAGATGCCGCCGCCGGCGTCGTTGGACACCACGATGGTCAGGTTCGCGGGCATGCGTTCCAGCCGCCCGGTCTGCAACCCGGACGCGTCGTAGGCGAAGGTCAGGTCGCCCAGCAGCGCCACGACCCGCCGATCGGGGTGCGCGAGCGCGGCTCCGGTTGCGGCACTGACGTTTCCGTCGATGCCCGCGACGCCGCGATTGGACAGCACGTCCACGCCGGGCGGGATCAGGCCGGTCAGCGAGACGTCGCGGATCGGGTTGGACGCGCCGAGCCACAGCAGGTCGCCGGGGCGCAGGGCGCCGAGCAGCGCGCGCGCCACGCCGACCCCGGTGCGGCGGTTGGCGGGCTCGGCCATGGTCCGAGACCAGGCCTCGCGCACGGTCTCGTCGGCGTGGCCAAGTTCGTCGATCCAGTCCGGCGCCGGGGCGCCGCTCCAGCGCGGATTCCGGGACAGCAGTTCGATATCCGGTGCGGCGTAGAGCCAGTCGCCGCCGCCGGCGACGAGCACGGTGCGCACGCCGGGCCGGGCGAGCAGGCGGCCCACATTGCGGTGCAGGGTCGGACGGCCGTAGACCACGACCTGCTCGGGCCGCACCTGATCGAGAACCCAGGGGTGCAGGCGCTGCCGGTCGCCGACCGCGACGGTCGGCTCGGCCATCACCGGCACCGGCGGCAGGGCGGCCGGATCCGCGCCGTCGCCGGCGATGACCAGGGTGGACCGGCGCAGGTCGAGCTCGACCGCGTCCGGGTGCGCTGGACCCGCGATCTCGGGCATGGTGATCCACGGGGCGCCGCCGGGACGACCTGCGGGAGAATCGATTTCGGGCAGCGGCGGCACGCCCGACGACAGTGGCAGGTCGATCTGCACCGGGCCGGGACGGCCGACCAGCTTGCCGGTGCCGATGCCCAGTGCGCGGCAAACCTGCGACCGCAGTATGCCGTTGGCGGTCGCGTCGACCGCGCCGCCGGACCAGGTCTGCTGCACGTGACGGGTCTGCGAGGCGAGCAGCGCGGTCTGGTCCACGGTCTGCGACGCGCCGGTGCCCAGCACGTCGGGCGGGCGATTCGCGGTCACCAGCACCAGCGGCAGATCCGAGTAGTTGGCCTCGGTGACCGCGGGCAGCAGGTTCGACACCGCGGTGCCGGAGGTGGTCACCACGACCGCCGGACGGCCGGTCGCCTTCGTGATCCCCAGTGCCACAAAGGCTGCCGAGCGTTCGTCCAGCCGGACCTGGAGTTCGATCTCTCCAGCCCGCGCGCGCCGCGCCAATTCGAAGCCGATCGGGCCGTTGCGAGAGCCGGGACAATACACGAACCAGTGCGCGCCATTGCGAATGAGTTCATCGACGACAACGGCCGAGATCACCGCTGGCATGATGTATTTCCAAACTGAAATGATGTCGTTCCGCGCGAATGCGAAACCGATTGAAAAACAGTCACAAAACAATCCCGACAGCGAGTCCCCGACAATTATCCGCTGTTGGTCAGATGACCCGCAACGCCATGGCAACACGCTATCGGGACGTGGCAGATGCTGTCAATGTGAGCCGTAGCTCTCAACAGCCTTGCAGCTCAGAGCGATTCGATCACCATCCGGGGGTGTGATCTGGGTGGGTGGACAGACTTGTCTGTCAATGCCGTTGTCGCGCTGCCGTAAGCCAGATTTGTCTGTACCGGCAGCGCGTATTCACTCGGCTACCATGCCACCGGAAGCGCCTTCGGGCCGCGCAGCAACATGCCGGTCTTCCATTCGACATCGGCCGCCGGAATCGCCAAGCGCAATGTCGGATATCGGCGCAGCATCGTGCTCAGCGTGACGTCCAATTCGAGTCGGGCGAGCTGTGCGCCGACGCAGTGATGGAATCCGTGACCGAAAGTCAAGTGCGAGTTGTGATGCCGGGAAAGGTCCAAGGTGTCGGGCTCGGGGAACACCGTCTCGTCGCGATTGGCGGCCTGCAGGTCGACGAAGACCGACTCCCCGGCGCGGATCAGCGTGCCCGAGAGTTCGATGTCCTCGGTGGCGATGCGCGGGAACGCGCCGCCGTTGCCGACCTGGATGTAGCGCAGCAGCTCCTCGATGGCGGTCGGGACCAGTCCGGGATCGGCGTGCAGCCGTCCCCATTCGCCGGGTTCGGTGAGCAGCACGTAGGTGAAGTTGGCGATCTGGTTCGCTGTGGTCTCGTGCCCGGCGACCAGCAGGGTGATGCCGAGGGTGATCAGCTCCTCCTCGCTGAGCCGGTCCTCGTTGTCGCGGGCCGCCACCAGCGCGCCCAGCAGGTCGTCCGCCGGTCGCTCGCGGCGCACCGCGATCTGCTCGGTCAGGTACCCCGCGACGGCCGCGTAGGCCATCGCGCGCTCCATATCGCTGACGGCGGTGGTGGACATGATCGCGTCGGAGAAATCACGGAAGCGATGCTGGTCCTCCGGTGGGACACCGAGCATTTCGCAGATGACGGTGACCGGCAGCGGCAACGCGAGCGCCGCCACCAGATCGGCGGGGGAGCCCGCGGCCTCCATGGTGGTGAGCAGGTCCTCGACGATGTGTTCGGCGCGCGGGCGCAGCTGCTGGACCCGGCGCGAGGTGAACGCGGTCATGGTGAGTTTGCGGAGCCGGGTCAGCTCCGGCGGGTCCATGCTCGTCGGAATGTTCGGCAGCGCAGGGGTTTCCCGCACCCGCGGCACGTCCAGCCGCCCCACGGTGGCGGCGCGGCTGAAGCGGGGATCACTGAGCACCGAGCGCACGTCCGCGTAGCGGGTGACGAGCCAGGCCTCGCCGCCGTACGGCAGCAGGATGCGCGAAATCGGTTCCTCGCGTTGCAGTTTCGCCGCGAGCTGCGGCGGATCGAGCCGGACCGGCTCCCCGAACGGGTAGGGGCGGGCTTCGGTGTGTGTGGTCACGCGGTACTCCCTGTTTTGGGACGTGACCTTAGTTGTCCGCGCACCCTCGCGCCTCGCCGAACGACGTCTCGCTGCGCGACCGGCTCCGGCCGCGACCATAGACTCGGCCACGGCGCGAACCACGGCCGCGGTCGTCCCCCGTGAAGGAGCGTCGCTCGTGAACATCGATCTGACCGGCAAGACCGCACTCGTCACCGGCTCCACCCAGGGCATCGGGCCGGCCATCGCCGCCGGACTGGCTCGCAGTGGTGCGCGGGTCGCCGTGAACGGCCGCACCGCCGACCGGGTCGAGTCCGCCGTCGCCGAACTGCGGTCCACCGGGGCGGACACGCACGGCGTCACCGCAGCAGCTCAACTGGTCGATCCCGCGCTGCCGTGGGACCAGGCACAGCGTGGGTTCATGTGCGTCCACCGCCCGCAATCACTGATCCAGCGGCTCATCGAGCCCGAGGAGATCGCGAACATGGTGGTCTACCTCAGTGCCCCGTTCGCCTCGACCACCACCGGTGGTGCCCTACGGGTCGACGGCGGCTATGTCGACTCGATCCTCCCGTAGGCCGCGCGCCCGCTAGCCCGGCAGCGCCGCGAGGTACGGGGCCACCAGCTCCCGCGCCCGCGCCTCGACCACCGTCGGTTCGGTGCCCGCCTCGACCATCCGGGTCGCGGCGTGCACGATCGCGTTCACCAGCTCGGCGGTCAGCTCCGGATCGGCCGCCCCCAGCTCCTCCAGCGCGGCCGTGAGCGGCGTGGTGAGCCCGTCGTGCAACTGCCGCGCGCGCCCGGCCATATCGTTGTTCGGCAGGGCGGACGCGAGCGCCCGCGCCACCGCGTGCTCGCCCTCCACCACGAGATCGATATTGACGGTGATGTATTCGAGCACCCGCTCCGCCGGAGTCGCGGCCCGGCCCATCTGCTGGGCGATGCGCGCACTCCACCGCGGGAACGCGTCCTCCATCACCGCGATCAGCAGATCGTCGCGCGATTTGAAGTACTGGTAGACGCTGGGCCGCGCGAGCCCGGTCCGGGTCGCGACCTCGGTCAGCGTGGGCACCTGCCCGGCCGCCAGCACATCCCGCGCCGCGTCGAGCAGCGCGCGCCGCTGGGCCGCGTGGTGTTCGGCGACGGTCGCCGCCCGGATCTTCGGCACAGCGCCGGGACCTCCTCGCCGGATCGGGTGAATGGTCCCGACAGTGTCCCATCCACCCGATCGGTCAGCGGCAGGTGACCGGTAGTTCGCTGAGACCGTGGATGACCAGGCTCGGCCGCCAGCGCAACCGCTCGCGATCCTCGACGGTGAGTGCGGGGAACCGGGTGAGCAGACGAGCCAGGGCGATATCGGCCTCGAGCCGGTCCAGCGGCGCGCCCAGGCAGAAGTGGGCTCCGTAGCCGAAAGCGATGTGGTGGTTGTCGATTCGGTCGGCGTGGAAGGTCTGGGGATCGTCGAAGCGGGTATGGTCGCGATTGCCCGCGCCGAGGGCGACCATGAGCAACTCGCCGGCCTCGATGCGGACCTCGCCGAGCGTGAGCGGCGCCGTCGTGTAGCGGAAGGTCGCGATATTGACCGGGCTGTGGAATCGCAGGACCTCTTCCCGGAAGGTCTTGGCGGCCACCGGATCCGTGGCGATCCGGGTCCGGGCTTCGGAATCGTCGGGCAGTTCGAGGACGCTGCTGCCGATGAGATTCACCGTCGTCTCGTGTCCGGCGATGAGCAGCAGCAGGGCATTGGACCGGAGTTCGTCGGAGGTGAGCCGATCGCCTTCCTCGGTGGCGCGGATCAGTGCCGAGAGCACATCGGTCCCGCCGTCGGTCCGGTGGTCGGCGATCAGATCGTCGAGGTATTTCGCCAATTGCGCATTGGCATCGGCCTTCGACTCGTGACTCCGCGCACTGACCAGTTCGCTCGACCAGCGCTGGAAGTCGGAGCGGTCGGCGGCGGGCACACCGAGCAGTTCGCAGATGACGGTGATCGGCAGCGGGAAGGCGAACTCCCGCAGCAGATCCACCGTCGTGCCGGGCGTGATGGCGTCGAGCAGGTGGTCGGCGATCGCGGTGATGCGCGGCGCGAGCGCGGCGACGGCGGCCGGGGTGAACGCCCGATCGACCAGCTTGCGCATCCGGGTGTGGTCCGGCGGATCGGCATTGAGCATGTGCCGTCTGTTGCCCGGATCCGCGACGGTCGCACCCGCCACCAGCCGATCGTCGTCGGCCACCGCTTGCAGGTTCTTGCTCACCGTCGGATCGGTCAGCACCTGCCGAGCCGCGGTGTAATCCGTTACGAGCCAACCGATCACGCCGTGCGGGAACTGCACGTGATGGACCGGCCCGAGCTCGCGTAGCCGCGCGTAGACGGCGTGCGGGTCCTGGAAGAACTCATCGGTCAACACGATCGGCCGCTCGTCGATCAAGGCAACCCCCGGAGGTGTATGCGTCCGCAGCGGAGAACCGGTCCGAGACGGGGACGGACCTGCCGCCCACGATAGGCGCTGGTCGGCGATTGTGGCGCGTTGCGGCGGGAATCGGACGCGCATGAGGCACGATGGCGAGAATCTATGATTGCTGAGTTGTTGCCAGTCTGTTCGTGGGAAGGCGGGATCGCTGTGATCAGTGCGGCCTCGGAGGCGGTTACTGGGAACCCGGCCCCATTCACCTGGGTGACCGCGGTGTCCATGCTCGTGTTCTGTGCGATCCTCTGGGTGATCGTCGACTACATGCGGGTGCACCCGCGTCCGGCGACCTGGGTGTGGGGGCTGTCGCTGCTGACGTTCCCGCTGTGGATCTGGGGACCCGGGCGCGATATCGGGCTGGTGAACTGGTTCTCGTGGGCCAAGATCCTGTCGGTGCTGATTCCGCTGACCATCGTCGGATTGATGCGCGTCGCGGTGGCCGAGCAGCGGGTGGGGCGGTTCTGGGACCTCCTGCGCAATCCGCGGTTCCTGTGGTTCCCGTACGCGATCCTGTTCCTCAATATCGCTGAGGCGACGCTGCGCGACGCGGAGATCGGGAATTACTGGAACGCGGCGGTGGGACTCGGCCTGTGCCTGACGATCCCGTACTCGCCGCGGTTCTGGGAGATCCTGCCGGGCCGCAATGCCGAGCTCGTCGCCTACACCACCATGGCGTGGAACTTCCTCTACACCACCTGGAATCTGTGCTTCACCTTCGGCGGATACCCGCCCGAGGAGGAGCATTTCGCGGCCAGCGTGTGCATTCTCGCGGTCGCGGAGATCTATCCGCTGGTGAAGCGGCGGCCCGAGCTCTACATCATGGCGCGCATCTACACGCTCCCGGTGCTGATGCTGGTGATCGCCATCTACAACCTCTTCCCGAAGGTGATGCCCTCGGACGGCTGGTTCAACAACGACGTCTGGATCGTCTGGGGCATAGCCAATTTCGTGCTCACCGTGCCGTACCTGTTCTGGTACACCTGGCAGCTCGAATCCGACCGGTCGTTCATCTCCTTCCGGCGCGGCAAGGCCCGCGCGGAGTTCGTCCGGCTGCACGGCGACACCATCGACCAGCTGATGGACATCAACCTCTCGCTCGATGCCGCCGTCGACACCCACGGCCGGACCCGTACCCGCGGACCGCAGCCCCCGCGCCGCGCCCCGGCGTCGGAGGCCGGTGATCCGCGATGACCGCCGCCGACCCGGCCGCCCGCATGCCCGCCGCGTTCCTCGGCCACGGCAGCCCGATGAACGCGCTGGAGAGCAACCGGTACACGCAGGCGTGGGAGGCGTTCGGCCGCAGTGTGTCCCGTCCGCGTGCCATCCTCATCGTGTCCGCGCACTGGTACATCAACGCGACCGCGGTGACGGTGATGCCGCACCCGCGCACCATCCACGACTTCTACGGCTTTCCGCCCGAACTGTTCGCCGTCCAGTACCCCGCACCCGGGCTGCCCGCGCTGTTCGAGGAGGTCAGCGAGGCGGTCGAACCGAACTGGGTCGGCGCGGACACCGACAGCTGGGGCATCGACCACGGGTCCTGGTCGGTGCTGCGACACGCCTTCCCCGAGGCCGACATCCCGGTCGTGCAGCTGAGCATCAATGCCGACAAGCCCCTCGAATACCATCTCGAGCTCGGCATCCGGCTGCACGCGCTGCGCGACAGCGGAATTCTCATCGTCGGCAGCGGCAATGTGGTGCACAATCTGCGCGGCATCGACCCCAGCCGCCCCGACACCGGCTTCGACTGGGCCCGCCGCTTCGACGAAGCCGCCCAGAACCTCATGCTGAACCGGCCCGCGGACATCCTGGCGCTGACCGACCAGCGCGACTACTCCCTCGCGGTGCCGACCCCCGACCACTTCATCCCGCTGCTGTATCTCGCGGGATTGGCCGCCGCCGCGTCCGAGGACACCGATACGCTGGTCGACGGTTACAGCTACGGCTCGCTGTCCATGACAGCCTATTCGCTCGGAATCTCTTGCCCCGGAGCCGATTCCGGCTCGGGCGGGGCGGCCGAACTGCCCGACGGCATCCCGGCCGACGGTACCAACAGCTGACGGGCCTCAGGCCAGCCGGGCGCGCGTCCGCAACGTCGGTTCGAGCGGCTCGGCCCCCATCGACCCGTCGGCGAACATCTCCGCGGCGGTGCGGCGGGCGGCGGTGAACACCAGCGGCGCGATCCGCCGCAGTTCCAGCTCGCCCCGGGTGGCCAGCGAGATCGCGGCGACCGGTCCGTCCGGACCCAGCACCGGCACGGCGACCGCGCTGATCCCCAGCTCACACGTGGTCCCCAGCGAGACCGCCAGCCCATTGCGCTGCCGCACCCGATACAGGTCGGCCTGGACCGCCCGCCGGCGCGCGATCGGCCGAACGGTGGAGCTGCGCAACGGAAGTCGCAACACCCGGTCCGCGTCCTCGGGAGTCATCGAGGCCAGCAGCGCCAGCCCGCACACCGTCTGCGTCGCGTCCAGCCGCGCCCCGACCCGCGACGGAATGGACGCCGCGTACGGTCCGCCCACCTTGTCCAGGTAGTGGACGGTATTGCCCTCGAGCACCGCCAGATGCGCGACGGCCCCCGTCGCCACATGCAGATCCGACAAGGCCGCCGACGCCGCGGCCCGAATGTCCTCGAAGTCGGTGATCCGCGCGAGCCGCCGCGTCCGCGCGCCCAGCCGATACCCCTGCTCGTCGTGCACGAGCCACTGCAGTTCGGTCAACTGGCATGCCAGCCGGAAGGTGGTGGATCGCGGCAGCCCGGTCCGATCGGTGATGTCCTCGAGCCGCAGGCACTCCCGCCCACTGTCGAACGCGTCCAGAATGGCCGACATCCGCTCGATGACCCCGGAGCGCGATTCCCGAATGGCGGTCTCGCCGCCGACGGGCGGCTGGTCCGTCACCGTCATGCACTGTCCTCTCACCAAGCTTCGCTCCACCGCAGCGTACGACGCGGGCGAGCCGGGCGGAATACGAGCCGACCGATTGGTCCGGGCGAGGGATCAGTCGTGCGTGGTCGGCGCCGGCGTCTCCACGTCGTAGCGGCGGATGTAGGCGGACAGGAAGGCCTGCGCGGTGGCCGTGACCGGGATCGCGAGCAGGGCGCCGGTCGCGCCGAAGAGGGCCGCACCCGCCAGGACCGCACCGAAGGCGACCGCCGGGTGCATGTCCAGGGTGGTCGCGGTGATGCGGGGCTGCAGGACGTAGTTCTCGAATTGCTGGTAGACGACGATGAATCCGAGGATCCACAGCGCCGTGCGCGGCTCGTGGGCGAGGGCCACCATGACCGGGAGCGCGCCCGCGAGATAGGTGCCGACGGTCGGAATGAACTGGGAGACGACGCCGACCCACAGTGCCAGGGCGAAGGCGGACGGGATCCCGAGGACTCGCATGGCGGCGTAGTGCGCCAGGGCCGAGCAGGCCGCGAGCAGGGCGCGGGAGTACAGGTAGCCGCCGGTCTTCTCGACCGCGATGCCCCAGGCGCGCAACACGTGCCGCTGGCGCTGCGGCGGCAGCAGCGAGCAGACCGCGTTGCGGAAGCGCGGGCCGTCGGCGGCGAAGTAGAAGGTGAACAGCAGGACGCCCAGACCTTGGAAGAGCACGCCGAGGGCGGTGGTGCCGATGCCCCACACATCGTCGGCGAGGTCCAGTGCCCAGGTCTGGAGTTTGGCGCTGAGCTCCGAGGTGCGGTCGGTGATGTCGGCGACCGAGAGATCGGTGTGGAAGGTGTCGTTGATCCAGGTGACGACACTCTGGATATCGTGCGGCAGGTTCTCGATCAGGGACGACACCTGCCCGACCACCAATTCGCCCATGGTCCAGACGAATCCGACCAGCACCGCGGTCACGACCGCGAACACCGCCCCCGTCGCCGCCCCGCGCTTCCAGCCGCGCGCGGCCAGCCAGTTCACCGCGGGCTCGATGGCGAAGGCCAGGAACAGCGACACCACCAGCACGGTCAGCAGTCCTTGCAGCCGGGTCAGCGCCCAGAAGGTGACCACGATGCCCGCGACCGTGGCCGCCGCCAGCAGGTAGGCGCGCGGCAGCCAGGCGGGAATCACCGAGGCCACCAGGACGTCGGGCCGGACGCCCGCGTCGTCGGTGTCCTGGACCTTCGCGGCGGTGTCCTCGGATTTCGCGTCGGCGTCCCAGGCGTCGGTCTCGCCGTCTCCGGCGGGGGATTTCTCAGCGGCCACACCGCCAACCTAGCGGCGACCCGCCTTGCGGACCCGGCCGGGGCCCGCACGGTCCAGATC
>NZ_JBHWHH010000192.1:0-13512 GCF_042732555.1 Nocardia sp. NPDC059764 | reverse complement strand
GCCCCAGACTCCGCCCGGTCATCTGGGGTGACAGCGTTCTGGTGATCGGCCGGGCGAGCCGGAGCAGCGATTCGGCCATCGCGACACCGTCGCGGACCGCACCGACAGGGTTGGTGACGGCACGCCGGGCGATCGGCGGTAACGCCGCCATGCCCGCGCGCACCAGGTCCACGCCCGCCGACCAGTTCCACGCGACGATGTCGCCGAACACCCCGCCTTCCGATGGCGCGGGGGCGGGGACCGATGCGTGCACGGTGCCCGCACGGCTGAAATCCAGAATCTCACCGGCTATCTGGATGCCACCGATACCGTCGGTGAGGCTGTGGTGAACCTTCAGCACGAGTGCGCTCCTCCCCCCGTCCAGACCGCCGAGCACGGTGAGCCGCCACAACGGCCGGGCCGGATCGAACGCGGACATGACCTCGGTGCGGGCGAACTCGATCACCGCCGCCAAGTCCGCCGGAGCCGGCAGGGCGAGATGCCGAACATGCCAGCGCAGGTCGAAATCGGGATCGGGGGTCCACCGCGGCGGCGTGAGCCCCCACGGCGCCGCGACCAACCGATGCCGGATCCGCGGCACCGCCCGCGTCCCCCGATCGAGCACACGCAGCAACCGATCCCAGTCCGGTTCGGCGTCCAGGATCAGCACCGTGACGATCGTCGAACGCAGATTCGGATCCTGTTCCATGCTCCACGTGAACAGGTCCGACTGGGTCATATGCGAGTCGTGTGCGGTCATTGTCCCTACCATCCCGGCATGCGCGAATCCTGTATTACTACCCGGGCGATTTCACTGTCTCCACTGTGACCGGCCCGACCCGCGATCGGCAGGGGCGAAGGTCACCCCGGGGGCGAGCATTCGGGCACCGCGGCCGCGGCCCGGGGAGGGGCCACAGCCACGATCGGATGGGGACCATCGGCCCTACGGCGCGGGATGCCCACGCGCCCATGCTGATACACGGCGCCGAAGTCCTCGGCGACCGTCCCACCGTTCTCGCGCTAGGAGCAACCCATGACCACATCCACTCCGCAGCAGTCGGCACAGCCCCCGCAGACCGAGCGTCTGTCCGACGAGGTTCTCGAATCGGCCAAGGCCGGCCAGCGCGCCGCCAGCGCCGCCGTGCACACGTTCATCAGCACCGTCGACGAGGCGATCCGCGAGCGGCGGGAGGCGATTCGCGAGGACTCGGCGCTGCACGCGCTGCGCACGACCCTCGTCGACGCCGGGCTGGAACTGTCGGACAAGCTCATCACGGCGCAGTACGAGTTCCTGCGCAGCGTCGTGCGCGACGCGAGCGAGGCGCTGAACAAGCCGAACCAGCCCGACAGCGACGAGCAGTGAGCCGCACCGCGAGTACCCGCCCGTGAGGAGACGCCCGGTGCCGTGCCGGCACAGCCGGCAGCAGCCGGGCGCCTTCACCGGTGGGGTCCGGCGTCAGCCCCCGCAGGTCGCCGAGTGTCGAAATACCCTGCCACACAGGAAGAACGACCATATCCACCGGATTCGGACCACCCCGACACTGATGGTATGAGCGTCAATGATGATGTGCGCGGCCGTCCGGTGCCCGATCCGGGGACGGTGTCCGCGGTGATCGAGCTGGCGGCGCGGGCGCCGTCGGTGCACAACTCCCAGCCCTGGCGGTGGCGGTTCGACGGCACCCACCTGGATCTGTTCGCCGACGCCGAGCGCCTGCTCTCGGCCGCGGACCCGCTCGGACGCCAGCTGGTGATCAGCTGCGGCGCGATGCTGCATCACGTCCGAGCGGCCTTCGCCGAGCGCGGCTGGCACACCGACATCGTCCGGGTGCCGCAGGCGAAGCGCCCGGACCACCTGGCGGTCATCGGATTCCGGCCGTGGGTGGATCCGCCGCCCGAGATCCGCGCGCACGCGCACGCCATCGCCCGGCGCCGGACCGATCGGCTGGCGCTGCTGGAGCCCAGCGGCTGGGAGGACCTCGTTCCCCGGCTGCGCGCATTGGCCGCGACACGGGACGTCCGGCTCGACGTGCTCGCCGAATCCGCTCGGCCACGGCTCGCCGCCCTGTCCCGCGAGTACGCGACCCTGCGCGGTCACGACCAGTTCTACGACCTCGAACTGCATGCGTGGGCGGGGAATTCCGACACTCGCGACGGCGTTCCGCCGACGGCCCTGGCCTCGGACGCGGAGTTCGCCCGGGTCGGTGTCGGCCGGGTCTTCCCGCCGGGTCCGCGCTCCACCCGCCGCGGTCCCCGCACCGACCATGCCCGGCTCGTGGTCCTCAGTGCGCTGCCGGACTCGGTCCCGCAATGGCTGCGCATCGGCGAGGCCCTCTCCGCGGTGCTGCTCGAATGCACCGCCGCCGGCCTCGCCACCTGCACCCTGACCAACATCACCGAATTGCCGCCCGGCCGAGACTTCCTCGCGCGCATGATCGGCGGTCCCGGCATTCCACAAGCGGTCATCCGCATCGGCTCCCCGCCCGATGAGACCCCCGCGCCCCCGCTCACTCCCCGTCGCCCGGTCACGGACATCCTCGCCTTCGGGTGAGGCCGCGGCCGGGCCGGGCAGCCGGAATCACATCGTCATCGGGGGCAGGATGCCCCGCTGATGCAGCCACATCATGACCGTGTGGCACATCTGCATCAGCGGCGACGACATATCCATGGTGTTCATGTCCATCGATCTCAACTCCTCGTGTTCGGGTGGGGAAGCTGCTCTATTCCGATGGCGCCACGATGATCGGGCACTCCACGGTGTGCAGCAGCGCGTCGCTGGTCGAGCCGAGCAGCATGCCGGCGAAGCCGCCGCGGCCCGCACGGCCGACCACGAGCAGCTGCGCGTTGTCCGAGGCATCCAGCAAGGACTGGATCGGCCGGTCCCGCACCAGGATTCGACGCACCTGGACATCCGGGTAGCGTTCGCCGAAGCCGGCGAGCCGCTCCGCGAGCAGTTCGGTCTCGCGTTCGCGTACGGCGTCCCAGCCCGGCAGCGGCAGTCCCACGCGGTTGGTGTCGCTCCAGGCGTGCAGCGCGTCCAGGCCGACCTTGCGCCGGGACGCTTCCTCGAAGGCGAGTTCCAGTGCGGGCATGCTCCGGGGTGAGCCGTCGATTCCCACGAGCACGGGCTTCTCGGCCGCGACCGGGTCGATCGCCGCGGTCGTGCGCACGACGGCGACCGGGCACCGCGCGTGGCGGGTCACCGCGGTACTGACCGAACCGAGCAGACCGCGTCGGATCGCACCGCGGCCATGACTGCCCACCACCACCAGGCGCGCGTGCCGTGACCGTTCGATCAGGGTCGGTATCGCCGTGTCGAAGGTGATGTCGGAGTCGATGGTCAGCGCGTCGCCGACCGCGGCCGCGCGCGCCACCCGGGTCGCCTCGTCCAGCACTCGTCGGCCGTCGAGGCGCAGCCATTCGGTGTCGGTCTCGCTGAGCACCGCGCCCCGGCCCCACCCGCCGGAGACCGCCACCGAGGTGACGATCTCCAGCGGCGCGCCGTGCAGGCCCGCGTCGACCGCCGCCCACGCGACGGCCAGGTAGGAGACCGCCGACCCGTCGGTCGCGACGATGACCGGCGGATTCAGTTGTCCGCCGAGGGAATCGGCGGCACCGCTCGTCGGCTCGGTCCGCTCGCTCATTGTCGCGCGCCCGACGCCCGGAGCGCGGTGAGCCGCGAGGTGTACTCGGCCTCGTCGATCTCGCCGCGCGCGAAGCGCTGCGCGAGAAGTTCTTGCGGCGACGGGGATTCGTAGCGCGGCGCGCCGTCCCGATCCGGGACCGCGAACCGGATCGCCAGGACGATCCCGCCGATGACGAGAGCCCAGAAGATCAGCATTCCGACGCCCATCCCGGCGTAACCCCAACCACTCAAATCGTGGTCGTTCCAATACATCATGGCGACGCCTCCTTCTGTCGTTCCGCCATCACCGGTGCTCAGCACCGGATGCTTCGAGGACCCCGGCCTGGCCGGTGGTCGCGCCGCCGTCGATCACGAATTCCGAACCGGTCGAGAAGGTCGCCTCGGTGATCAGGAATCGCACCATCGCGGCGACCTCCTCCGGCTCGCCGAACCGCGGCAGCGGCTGGGTAGCGGCGTTGGACTCGTCCATCCCGGCGGTCATCGCGGTGTGGATCGGGCCGGGGTGCACCGAGCACACCCGGATGCCGGACGAACCCAGTTCCAGCGCAGCGGCTTTGGTCAACCCGCGCAGCGCCCACTTGCTCGCGACGTACCCGCTGATCCCGGCGTAGCCCATGAGCCCGGCGGTCGAGGACACATTGACGATGGTCCCGCCGCCCGCGGCGCGCAGGCGGGGCGCGGTCAGCCGCATGCCCAGCCAGGCCCCGACGACGTTGACGTCCAGGACGTGCCGGAACAGGTCGGGCGATTCCGTCTCCACGGTCCCGAAGTCGAGGATTCCGGCGTTGTTCACCAGCGCGGCCAGCGGGCCGAATTCGCGTTCGGTCTCCTCGATCACTCGCTGCCAGCGAGCCTCGTCTGTGACGTCGAGGTGATGGAACCGCGCCCGCGTGAAGGTTCCGGCGAGTTTCAACCCGTCCTCGGTCAGCAGGTCGGCGATGACCACGCCGAAGCCCGCCTTCACCAGTTCCGCGACCACCGCCGCGCCGATTCCCCGCGCCCCGCCGGTGACGATGGCGCTCCGGCCCGCGAACTCGGTCATGGTTTGTCCTCCGATCGGTGCGAATCCGCTGTTCGGTCACAGCATCCCGCGCGCGCCCACCGGCCCGAGACGGCCGAAAGTCACCGGTTGTGAGGGCGATTGCCGGGCCATCGGTCCCTGCGGTAATCGCATCGGGCGGCCCAGGATCGACATCGACGCCCATCGAGAGGAATCCACCCCATGAGAACAGCGACCGCGACCGGCATCGGCGTGGCCTCGGCCCTGGCCGGACTGGCGATCGGCTATCGGCTCTTCGCCCGGAAAACGTGCGTGACCTGGGGCTCGACCGCCGAGGAGGTCGGTCGCGTCATGCCCGGTGACGAGCTGCTACCCGATGCCGGCACCGTCACCACCCGCGCGATCACCGTCGCTGCGACGCCGGAACAGATCTGGCCCTGGCTGGTGCAGATGGGTCCCGGCCGCGGCGGGGCCTATACCTACGACTGGATCGAGAACCTGTTCGGCCTGGACATGCACAGCGCCGACGAAATCCTGCCGGAGTACCAGCGGCTCGCCGTCGACGACGTCCTGCCGATGGGCGCGTCCGGTCCCGCCATGCGGGTGGCCGTGCTGGACGGCCCGCACGCCTTCGTCCTCGCCTCGACCGACCACCACTGGGTGTGGGCGTTCGGGCTGTATCCGACCGCCGAGGGCACCCGGCTGATCAGCCGCAATCGCATCGCGCTCCCGGACGCCGGTCTGCCGCGACGCCTGTTCTACATGCTGATCATGGAGCCCGGCAGCCTCGTCATGGAGGCGAAGATGCTGCGCGGGATCAAGGAGCGCGCCGAACGCACCGTCGCGCCGCTCACCCCGGTGACCAATGTCCCCGACCAGCGGGCGGAAAGCCCGTATGTTCCGCACTGGCCGACGAGAACACTCGGAGGATGACCACCATGAACGCCACCCCGCTCGTCCCCGACCATCGCACCCTGATGTCCGCGATGCGCCTGGCGTCGCGCGCGCCCTCGGTGCACAACACGCAGCCCTGGCATTGGCGCTTCGACGGCGCGCACCTGCACCTGCACACCGACCCCGACCGGGTGCTCGTCAACGCCGACCCGCAGGGCCGTCAGCAGGTGATCAGCTGCGGGGCCATGCTGCACCACGTGCGCACCGCGTTCGGCGCGCAAGGCTGGCACACCGACACGACTCGAATGCCGGATCCGCTCGACCCGGGCCGCCTCGCCGAGATCGGTTTCCGGCCCTGGCCCGACCCCCCGGCCGGGCTGGTGGCGCGGGCGCGCGCGATCGACTACCGCCGCACCGACCGCCTGCCGCTGGACCCGCCCGAGCACTGGGATGACGTGGCCCGCCGGCTGCGCATGCTGGTGTCCCCGCACTACGTGGACATGGAAGTCCTCGACGACTCCGTGCGGCCCAGGCTGGCGGCGGTGTCCGAGCAGGCGGCCGCGCTGCGTCGGCACGACCAGATGTACCAGGCCGAAATCGGCTGGTGGGCCGGTCATTCCGGGTTCCCCGAGGGGGTGCCCACCGACGCGCTGATCTCCGACGCCGAACGCGCCCGGGTCCGGGTGGGACGGATGTTCCCCTCCGCGCCGCACTCCGCGCGCCGTCCCGACATCGAGGACCGGTCGCGGCTCGTCGTCCTCAGCACCCCCGCCGACTCGGCCTCCGACTGGCTGGCCACCGGCGAGGCGCTCTCGGCGATTCTGCTCGAAGCCACCGTGGCCGGTCTCGCCACCTGCGCCCTCACCCACATCACCGAATTGCCCACGGGCCGAAGCATTCTCACCGGATTCCTGCCCCGGCCGGGCCACCCGCAGCTGGTCGTGCGCATCGGCGCCGCCCCCGTCGACGAACCCGAGCACCCGCCGACACCGCGCCGGCCCCTCGCCGACACCCTCACCATCGACCGGCACTGACCGGAGGAGGAAGCGGTCGAACCGCGACCTCACCGTCACCACCGGCCTGGTCGACACCTTGCTCGACACCCCGCCTGATCGACCTCGTGGTCCCCGCCTGATCGACCTCGTGGTCAGCGGCCGCCTCGACCGCGCCGCGATGATCACCCACCGCTCCCCCATGAGCGATGAGCGAATTCACCACCGAGTAGCGATGAGCGCCGTCGGCTGAAATCCGTGCAGCGCTACTGGATCCGGTCAGGTGGCGAAGATCGCGAGCAGGATCGCGCCGGCCAACACCACCACGAGCGCTGTCGCGAAGGCGATGAGGGCCCAGTGTTCTTGTGTGCCTGGGAATTTGATCATCAAGGTAGTACTCCATCGGTCAGCGCTCCGTCCGCCGGGCGCCGCTCAGCCGACCGGGTGTCGTGGCCGGGCCCGCGCCGCGGCGAGCAGGTCGGCGATGGCGGTGTGGATTCCGTCGGCGATCTTCTCCAGATCCGGGGTCGAGTCGTAGTCGCCGGTGATGCCGAAGGTCAGCTGGTCGCCGTAGCTGAGGATGGCGATGCCGGTGCGCAGGCGCATGGCGATGGGGATGGCCGGAATCAGCTCGAGCACTTCGCGTCCCAGCATCGACAGGGTGCGGCGCGGGCCGGGGATGTTCGTCGCGACCGCGGTCACCCCGCGCTGCGGCAGGTGCGACCACAGCCGCATACCCCAGGCGACCGGTGCGAACGGCAGCCGCCCGGCCAGGTCGAGCAGTGACTTCTCGGCCTGCGCGGCGCCGCTCGACTTGTGCCGGGCCATGCGCTGATGGATGGTGATCAGGCGTTCCACCGGGTCTTCCAGATGCAACGGCAGCAGGGACAGGACCGCGGAAACACGATTGTCCAGCAGGGATTTAGCATCGGCGGCCCGCATCGACACCGGCACCAGGATGCGCACCGTCTTGCCCGTGGGCTCCTCCCCGCGGCCCAGCAGGACGCCCCGATACGCCGAGGTCACCGCGGCGAGTACGACATCGTTGACCGTCGCGTCGAGACCACGGCCGATCTCGCGGATCTCCGCGAGGGAGGCGCGGGCGATCGTGTAGCGCCGCTGGCGGCCGATCGGGCCGTTGAGCGAGGAGGCCGCGGGCACCGAGACGAACGCGGCCACCACCGGGATCAGGCTGCGCATCATCCCGACCGCGTAGCGCGGCGCGTCCAACGGCAGTCGCAACCCGTTGACGACTCGGTCGAACCAGTCCGGCCCGCCGGCCTCCGCCGGGGGCGGCGTACGCGGCCCCGGACCGGGTTCCGGTGCATCACACAGCTCTTCGAACAGGCTCACGCCGGAGACGCCGTCGACAAGGCTGTGGTGCGCCTTCACCATCAGCGCCCAGCGCGCACCCGTCAAGCGCTCGACGACGACGCATTCCCACATCGGATGATCTCGATCCAGGCGTTCGACGAGCTCGCCGGCCACGAACTCGCGCAAGACCGTTTCGTCGCCGGGCTCGGGCAGGGCTGCCCATCGAATGTGGTGGGCCAGATCGAAGTTCGGGTCCTCCTCCCACACCGGGACGGTCAGATCCAGTGGCGCGCGCCGGATTCGCTGTCGCAGGCGCTGGTTCGCCGCTACGCGCTCGGCCAGCATCGCCGCGAACTCGGCTCGTGCGGGTGGCTGCCCGGCCAGGATCGCCACCGCCGCGATGCCGAGGCTGACGCGGCGGTCGGCGTCCTCGAGTTCGATGAATCCCGCGTCCAGCGGCTGTAATTCGGTCATGACCGATACCTGATCTCGGTTATGCGCGGACAACGATCGTTGGGGTTTCGACGTTGTGCAGCACGGTGGAACTGGTGGATCCGAGCAGCATGCCCGTGAATCCGCCCCGGCCGCGGCTACCGACCACGACCAATTGCGCGTGCTCCGATTCCCGCAGCAGGGCCTGGTGCGGGCGTTCCATCACCAGCAGGCGGCGCACCGCCACATCGGGATAGCGTTCACCGAATCCGGCGAGCCGCTCGGAAAGCAGTTCGTTCTGCTGCGCGCGCAACGGCTCCCAGCCGATGAGCGGCACGTACGAGCCGAGGATGTCGGTCCAGGCGTGCAGTGCGGTCACCCCGACCTTGCGCGCGGTGGCCTCGGCGAAGGCGAGTTCGAGCGCGGGCACGCTGTGCGGTGTGCCGTCGACGCCGACCAACACCGGCTTCTCGGCGGAGAGCGGATCGGTCGCCGCGGTCGCGTGGATCACCGCCACCGGGCATTCCGCGTGCCGGACGACCGCATCGGCCACCGAGCCGAGCAGCCCGGCGCGGATCGCGCCGAGACCGCGGCTGCCCACGACCACCGTTCGCGCGGTCCGGGACTGCTCGATCAGGTGTCCCACGATGGGTTCGCAGATCACTTCGGTCGTGATGGTGACCGCCGCCCCCGGCGCTCCGGCGCGCGCGACGCGACTGGCCTCGTCCACGATTCGCTGCCCGTCCCTGGCCAGGAACTCCCGATCGTCGGGCCCGAGCACGTCGACCGGGACCTCGCCGACAGGCAGTGAGATCGAAGTGACGATGTGCAGCTCGTAGCCGTGCAGTCCGGCGTCCACCGCGGCCCACACGGCGGCCTGGTAGGAGGTGGCCGACCCGTCGACGGCGGCGATGATCCGCGCGGCTCGGGGTTCGAGAGCAGCGGTCATGGTGGGTGTCCTTTCGATTGATGCGGGGGCTCTTATCTGCCGATGGGTCGGTCGAGCCCGCGTAGCTCGGCTTCCCAGCGCATGCCGTGCAGGCGGTCCAGCAACTGGGTCAGGCACCAGAGCAGCGCCAGCAGCGCGAAGCCCACGCCGACCAGCAACGCCAGGCCGGTGCCGATGCCGTCGAGCACCGCCGATCCGGGTTGCCGGGGCGGGGCTCCGGGCAGGCCGTCTGCCCCGAGCCAGGTCTGCATGGTGGAGCCGACTTTGGTGTCACGACGCGCCTCGACGGTTCCCTTCCCGAGGCTCCCGTCGTGTTTCCACTGGATCTGGACCTCGTAGTGCGCCGCCTGCGCGGGCCCGGCGGCCGCCACGGTCTGCTTCGGCTCGGTCAGCACGGTCGCGAGCACCTCGGTCTTCGCGGCGTTCTCGGCGCTGATCCGCTCGGCGGACCCGCTGTAGGCCGCGGTCCCGACAGCGGCCGCCACCGGGATCGCCAGCAGCATCGAGGCGACGACCAGCAGACGGCCGATCGCCTCCCAGCGATCCGAGGCGCGCATGAGCGGGTTCGAGTTCCACGGTCGCAGCCGCCACACCCGCCACGCCAGTGAGGAATTGCGCGGCATGGTCTTTCACCTCGTCTCTGGAGAACCGATCCGTCCATCCAGCATCGCGTGACCGAGCCCACCGCAGACGGGCCTTAAGTCACCGATCCGCCGGTCCGAGGTCGTCGTTCTCGCGCCGGTAGGCGGCCAGGGCGGTCGGCAGTGTCGGGAACAATCGGCCGGCGCCGATGCGGTCGGTCAGCCCGGCGGCGTCGAGGGCCGCCCGCAGATCCTTCTTGACCCGTGCCATCGCGAAAACGATTTCCCGGGAATCACATTCGGACCTGAGCTGCTCGACGGCGTCGAGAGCGGTCAGGTCGACCTCGACATTGGCCTCGACATTGAGGAGGAACCAGCGAACCGGGTTCGCCGCGTTGTCGACGGCGGCCAGCGCACGGCGGCGGAAGTCCTCGGCGTTGGCGAAGCACAGGGGTGCGTCGTAGCGGTAGACCACCAGTCCGGGAACGGTCCTCGCCTCCGGATAGTCGTCGACATCGTGCATGCCCGCCAGGCCGGGGACGAACCCCTGGATGGCGTCGTGCGCCCGGGCCACCCGGCGCAGCAGGTCCAGGATCGACAGCCCGACCGCGATCAGGATGCCGTACAGCACTCCGGCTGCCAGCACCGCGACCGCCGTGCTCAGCGCGAGCACCAGTTCGCTGCGCCGGAACCGGGCCAGCCGGGCGAACTCGGGCATGTCGATCAACCGCAACGCGGCGTAAACGACCAGGGCGCCCAGCGCCCCGGACGGGAACGCGGCCAGCACCGGTCGCCCCCAGAACACGACCGCGAGCGCCGTCGCCAGCGCCGCCACCGCGTACAGCTGCGTGCGCGCGCCGGCGGCGTCGGCGATGGTGGTGCGACTGCCACTACAGCTGACCGGAAATCCCTGCGAGACACCGGCGGTCAGGTTGACCGCGCCCATCGCGAACAGTTCCCGGTTCGCGTCGACGGCATCGCCGTGGCGGGCCGCGAACGCCCGCGCGACCAACACCATGTCGGAGAACCCGACCAGGGCGATGCCGATGGCGGGCAACAGCAGCCTGCCCACGTCGCCGGCGGCGATGTGCGGCAGGCTCGGCGCCGGTAGCCCCGACGGGATCGCGCCGACCACCCGGATCCCGTGCTCCCGCAATGAGAAGACAGCCACCACCGCCGTCGCTCCCAGTACGGCGATCAGCGGGCCGGGAACCCGCGCGGCCCACGTCGACGTCAGCAGTAGCACCACCAGCGTGGAGGCGGACAGAGCGACTGTCGGCCAATGCAATTCATCGAGGTTCGAGGCGAAGGACCGCAATTGGGCCGGCAGGGACTCCCCCTCCACACGCACCCGGCTGACCCGCCCGAGCTGGCCCACGATCATGATGCCCGCGGTCCCGGCCAGGTACCCCACGAGCACCGGTTTCGACAGCAGATCGGCGAGCAGCCCGAGCCGGGCCGCCGCACCGGCCACACAGCAGACTCCGACCACCAGGGCCAGCATGGCCGCGAGCGCCGCGTACCGGCCGGAATCCCCCGCGGCCAGCGGGGCCAGCGCCACCGCCGTCATGAGCGCGGTCGTCGATTCGGGACCGACCGACAGCCGCCTGGACGTCCCGAGCACGACGTACACCGCGAGCGGCCCGAGCGTCGCCCACAAGCCCGCGATCGGAGCCAGACCCGCCACGGTCGCGTACGCCATGACCTGGGGAATCAGATAGGCCGCCACGGTGACTCCGGCCACCGCGTCCGACCGCAACCAGGCCCGCCGATAGCCCCGGAACTGTCGTGTTCCGGGCAGCCACCGTTCCGCGGCCTCGCCCATCACTGCACGGTACCGCGCGCGATCACCTCACCGCGGCGTTCGAGATGAGCGCGCTCACGGCATCACACCGGTCAGGACCAGCACGCCCGCGGTGAGCAGAGCGACCGCTTTCACCACTTCCAGCGCGACGTAGGCATAGTGGCTGCGCGACCGCGGGCCCTCCGCGCCGGCGAGTACCGCATCGCTGCGCCGGGTCAGCCGGGGACGGACGAACAGCAGCTGGATCGCCAGCGCGCCGATCGCCACCGCGAGGGTGATCGTCGTGGCGAGTCCGGGCGGATCGGCCCAGACCGCCGCGAGAATCAGTATCGCGAACAGGGATTCGACGCCGTTGAGGGCGCGAAAGACCAGGCGGCCGATGCCCAGCCCGATGGCCAGGGTGACGTTCGGGGCGCGGAACTTCAGCGGCGCCTCGATGAACGAGATGGCCAGCACCATGCCGAGCCACAGGAAATCGGCGGCGGTGAGGAAGGCACGGGCGGTGGTCACGGCTATCACCCTCTCGTGACATCCGGTCCCGCAACGAGTCCCAGGTCCCCGTCGTAGCGGCGGTACAGCAGGCGGCCGCGGCGGTCGGACGGGTCGGTGAAGAACAGGAATGGCAGGCCGTAGGCGCACAGCCGGGCCGCCGCCTCGGCTTCGGTGAATTCCCTTGTCGGACGGGTGTTCATGGTGAGTGGCCGCCAGATGGCAGAGGCCGGCGGACGCATACGCCGTTGCCGGGCCATCCGGACGCCCAGCGGCCCCGCCCAGTACACGATCGCGTCCTCGCCGGTCTCGGCGTCGGTGAACAGGTGGACGTCGTAGTCCATGGCATCCATGGCGGCGGCCGCGCCGACCGGATCGAGGACCTGAAGGCAGCACTGCTTGCGCCGGACGATGGGGCGCGCGTCGCTCACGGCCGCCAGCGGCGCGCGGCCGGGATCGGGAGCCCACCGAGGTTCGGCCTTTCCGGTGACCCGGTCGAGTTGGCGGTCGAGGCGCTCGGCGGCGAACGTGAGCGCGAAGCCGCCCGGTCCGGCGGCCTGCACCCGAATCGGGGTGCCGTCGAACCGCGTGTTCACCTGCGCCACCGTCGTGGTCCCGAAACACCCGTTCCGGACGAGCCGGACAGTCGCAGGCGACTCGAGGTGGTGGCGGCGCAGCACCCGCCGGATCACGCGGTCGGCCCGGCTCTCCTCGGTAGAAGTGATCGGACCGCGCGACTGCACCGCGACCCCGGGCGTCATCGCCGCCACTGGCTTCGCATTCATCGAAGATGCCCCTCGTTCCTTGCCGATTCCGCCGAATGACAACGCCCATGCCATCATCCGGCGATCGGCCCGGAACAGGGTCCAAGGTCCTCCCGGGTCACTTCCCGGCGCGCACCGGCTGCGCCGACACTCCGCTCCAGCCGGCGCGAGCGCCCGATTCCCCGATCCGGTACACCTGCACCGTCGCGGCCACGCCCGCCGCGATCGTGAGGACGGCGACCGCGCCGACGAGCATCCGTGACACCGCGCGGCCGCGCGTCTCCCGGACGTGGACGACGGCCACCAGGATCGCGCCCGCCAGCAAGGCGATGGCGAAGTAGACGAACGTGTCGCCGAGCTGAGTATGGTTGTGCAGGTCGGCGTTTCGCCCGACCCGCCCCTCCAGCCACTCACCCGCCTCCGTGGTGATCGGGGTCAGCACGGCGACCACCGTCGCGAGCGCGACCGTCAACCACACCAGTCGCCGCCGCGCGGCCGGCCACAGCGCCGAGGAGATCGCCAGCAGCGCGGTGAGCGGCGCCAGCACCACGATGGCGTGGACCAGCAGGATGTGGGCCGGGAGCCCATCGATCGTGGACATCAGCGACTTCCGTTCGATTCGGCGACGATGTGGACCAGCCTGCACGGCCTTGCTGGGAGAACGCTGTGAC
>NZ_JBHWHH010000191.1:0-13624 GCF_042732555.1 Nocardia sp. NPDC059764 | reverse complement strand
GTGTGCGGCCGGAACACCTTGCCGCCGGAGCGTTTTCAGGCGGCCGGTTTCGCGGCGGTGTACTCGCTGCTCGAGATCGAGCCCGACGAGCAGCGCTGCCTGAGCGCCGGGTTGATGTTGTTGCAGCAGTTGGGCGTTCGCATCGCGGACGAGTACCTGCCGGGCGGCCGCCGCGTGGCCGCCACGGTATCCGAGCAGTCCGGAGGCGACGCGTGAAACTCCTGCGAGTAGGGCCCAAGGGGTCCGAGCGGCCCGCGGCCATCGACGATCACGGCGTGCTGCGCGACGTGTCCGCGGTGACCGCCGACGTCGACGGGGCGCTGCTGGGCGATCCGGTCGCGCTCGGCGCGATCCTCGGGGCGCTGGCCTCCGGCACGCTGCCCGAGGTGGACCCCGCCGCGCGTATCGGGGCGCCGATCGCCCGGCCCGGCAAGGTGATCGGCGTCGGCCTCAACTACACCGACCACGCCGCCGCCATCGGCGCGGCCATCCCGGAACGGCCCGTCGTCTTCCTCAAGCCCGGCACCACGGTGAGCGGTCCCTACGACGCCATCGAACTGCCGCGCCACAGCGCCACCACCGACCACGAGGTGGAGCTGGGCGTGGTGATCGGCCGCCGCCTGCGCGACTGCTCCGACGCCGCCACCGCGCTGGGGGCGGTGGGCGGCTACGTCACCGCCAACGACGTCACCGAACGCGATGGCATCGCGGGCGAACCGACCTGGGTGAAGGGCAAGTCCTTCGACACTTTCACCCCCATCGGGCCGTGGCTGGTCACACCCGACGAGATCGCCGAACCGCAGGCGCTGAGCCTGCAGTTGTGGGTGAACGGTGAACAGCGGCAGGCGGGTTCGACCGGCGACATGGTGGCCGGGGTCGGCGAGGTGCTGCGCTACCTCAGCACGCTGATGACCCTGGAACCCGGCGATCTGGTGCTCACCGGCACGCCCGCGGGCGTCGCGGTCGGCCGCCCGGAGCCGAAACCCTATCTGCGCGACGGCGATGTCGTCGTCGTGGAGGTGGCCGGACTGGGCCGGCAGCAGACCCTCGCCACTGGGGTGCGCGGCTGAACCCGCTGTGGTGACAGACTTCCCGCGACGACGCCGGACGCGCTGCTGGGGCGCAGACCACGTCGCCACGGGGTGATTCGAACGGCCCGGTCGCTGTGGAGACCGGGCCGTTCGTCCCCTGTCCGGGTCAGGACTTGTTGCCGCCCAGGCTGAATCGCACACCCGCCGGATCGGCGACCGCCGCCAGCCGGCCGTACGGGGTGTCCTCCGGCGGGCGCACCACGCTGCCGCCCAGCTCCTGCACCTTCCGCACCGACGCGTCCACATCCTCGACACCGAAGTAGACCGTCCAATAGCCGGGCACGCTCGGCGGCAGGAAGCCCGAGGAATCCATCACGCCACCCAGCATCGGGCTCACGGAATGGATGGTGGTGTAGCGGAATTCGGGGGTGTCGGCGATCGTGAACGGGTCCTGCCAGCCGAACGCCTCGCGGTAGAACTTCAGTGCGTCGTCATAGCTACGGGTGTGCAGTTCGAACCACGACGGCGCACCCACATGGCCCTCCCAGTGCCCGTCGCCGACGAGGCCGCGCTGCTCGAAACCGGTCATGGTGCCCGGCTCCCACACCCCGATGCCGACGCCGCCGTTGTCGCCGAACACTCCGAACTTCCCGAGCTCGGACACCGGCATCACCGGCACCACCGTCATGCCGCCCGCCGCGGTCACCTTCTCGGCCGTCTTCTCGGCATCGGTGCTGGCCAGGTACACCATCCACTGGCTCGGGCCGCCCGAGCCGTCACTGGCCATCCCGCCCGCCACGGCCTTGCCGTCCTTGCGGAAGGTGATGTAGTTCCCGTGCTCCGGCGCGATCTCGGCCGTCCAGCCGAGCAATTCGCCGTAGAAGGCGATCGCGCCCTCGGGGTCGGTGGTGAAGATATCGGTCCAGATCGGATCGCCCGGCTGCGTTGTGTACGACATGGTCAACTCCTCGAATCGGTGTTCGCTCGGTGTTTCGGCCGCTGCGAATGGAGACGACGTTCGGCACCGGAAATCATCGCCGCCGTTCCCGTGCGAGGCCGGGATGGCGGGAAACGGCGTGTCAGCCGGGACGACGGTCGAGCATCGGGCGGCGGCCCACCATCGTGTGGTGCCTCGGGCCTGCCGGTGCTGTTCATCGGCCTCTGGCCGACCAATCTGGAAGCGGCGGCCACGGTCGCGGCATGACAACTGTCATGGCCGGGAGGTGATGGTTGGCAGATTCGGTGCGGCGGCGGTCTCCGTAGCGTCATTCCTGTAGCGCAGAAACCGATTACAGGAGTTCGCATCATGGCTGACAACACGCTCGCCGCGCCCGCCGCCGCCCGGCCGAATGTGCTGCGAATGCTGGCCCCCACCCTCCGCGACATCGCGGTGCCCCTCGCCGCCTACTACGCCCTGCACGCCGCCGGCTACTCCGACTTCATCGCCCTGCTGGCGGGAGCGCTGTTCTCCGGCGCCGTGGTCCTGGTCGGCGTGATCCGGGCCCGCAAGATCGATGCCCTGGCCGCGCTCATCCTCGCGGGCTTCGCCTTCGGCATCGGATCCTCGATGATCAGCGGCGATGCCCGGATGATCATCGTCCGCGACTCGGTCACCACCGCCGCGATCGGCCTGGCCTTCCTGATCAGCGTCCTGCTCGGCAAGCCCCTCACCTACGTCGCCGCCCGCAAGGGCCTGGCCGGAGCGCCCGAGCGGCTGGCTCAGCTGGACCACAAGTTCCGCACCAACCCCGTGGTCCGTCGCCTGCTGAACCGGATCGCCCTCATGTGGGGCGTCGGCCTCATGGGTGAATCGGCCCTGCGGGTGGTGCTCGTCTACCGCCTGCCCATCCACACCATGACTTGGCTGTCGAGCGTCCTGATGATCAGTGTCACCGCTGTCATGGTCATCATCACGGTTCGAACGGTCAAGCGCGTCAGGCGAATCGAGCCGACCGCCGAACCAGTCTACGCTGCGATGCATGAGTGAGGGATCGGTTCCGGAACGCACGCTCGCGGGAACCGCTCGGGTGGAAGCGTTCAGCGACGGGGTGATGGCGATTGCCATCACCCTGTTGATTTTGGAGATCCGGGTGCCCGAGCATGAGCCCGGGCGCTTGCTGCAGGCGCTCGGGCACATCTGGCCGTCGTATGTGGCGTATCTGGCGTCGTTCATGACGATCGGGGTGGTGTGGATGAACCACCACACCTTCTTCGGGCGGTTGCGGCGGATCGACCATGTGTTGCGGTGGTGGAATCTGCTTCTGCTGCTGGGTATTTCGCTGGTGCCCTTCCCGACCATGGTGGTGGCCGAGAACGTCGTGCACGGGACGCATCGGGACGCGGTGGTGGCGGTGGCGCTGTACGGGATCGTGGGGGTGCTGATGACCGTGCCGTGGGCGCCCATGTGGTGGCGGCTGGCGAAGCGGCCGGAGATGCTGAAGTCCGGGTTGGGGGCGGATTACGCGCGGCGGGAGAGCTGGCGGGCCTGGCCGGGAATTCTGGTCTACGCGGCGTGCATCGGGGTCGGGTTTCTCTCGCCGATCGCGGCGCTGGTGCTGTATCTGCTGGTCGCGACGTTCTACGGGCTGAGCAACAAGGGGTGGACCGCGCCGTCGGAGGACGATCCGGACGACGAGTAGCCCTTGCCAAATTAAGCGATTGTGATTAACTGCCGAAGTGGACAGCACGAGCGTGGCCGATGGGCCCGTCACCCAGATCGCGTGGGTGGTCGAGGACATCGCGGCCGGGGAACGGTTCCTGACGACGACCATGGGCGTGAAGGGCTGGATGCGGATGCCCGACGTGCGCTTCGGGCCCGAGAAATGCGTGTATCGCGGCGAGGCCGCCGACTTCACCGCGCACATCTCGCTCGGGTACAGCGGGGATATGCAGCTCGAGCTCATCCAGCCGGTGCACGGGCGCTCCATCTACACCGAATTCCTCGAACGCGGGGGAGCGGGGCTGCACCACATCTGCCTGGAGCCCCAGGACTTCGACGCCGCGCTGAAAGACGCCGAGGCCCGGGGGATTCCGGTGGTACAACAAGGCGATATGGGCGGACAAATGCGCTTCGCCTACCTCGACGGCGCGGACTCGGGTGTGCCGTACATCGAACTCGCGGAGATCGGGCCGAATATGCGGGCGTTCTTCGAGCAGATCAAGAAGGGTGCGCAGTGAGCACGCAGATTCCGGAAACCGTTGCGGCGGAGTCCGTTACCGAATGGTCCGACGAGGTCGACGTGGTGGTCGCCGGATTCGGCATCGCGGGCGGGTGCGCGGCGGTCGAGGCGGCCGCGCGCGGGGCCCGCGTGCTGGTGCTGGAACGCGCCGGGGTCGCGGGCGGGACCACGGCGCTCGCCGGCGGGCACTTCTACCTGGGCGGCGGCACCGCCGTACAGCGGGCGACCGGGCACGAGGACTCGGTCGAGGAGATGTACAAGTACCTGCTGTCGGTGGCGCGAGATCCGGAACCGGAGAAGATCCGCGCCTACTGCGAGGGCAGCGTCGAGCACTTCGACTGGCTGGAGAGCCTCGGATTCGAGTTCGAGCGCAGCTACTACCCGGAGAAGGCGGTCATCCAGCCCGGTACGCAGGGGCTGATGTACACCGGCAACGAAAAGGTGTGGCCCTACCGGGAACAGGCCGTGCCCGCGCCCCGGGGGCACAAGGTTCCGGTGCCCGGGGACACCCAGGGCGCGGCCATGATCATCGACCTGCTGGTGAAGCGGGCCGCCACGCTCGGGGTCGAGGTGCGCTACGAGACCGGCGTGACCAACCTGATCACCGACGCGGACGGCGCGGTGGCCGGGGTGGAGTGGAAGAGCCTCGGCAAAACCGGTGCGGTGAAAGCGAAGTCGGTGGTGCTGGCCGCCGGCGGCTTCGTCATGAACACCGACATGGTGGCCGAGCACGTGCCCTGGCTGACCGAGAAGCCGTTCGTGCTCGGGACGCCGTTCGACGACGGGCTGGGCATCCGGCTCGGAGTGTCGGCGGGTGGCGGGACCCGCATGATGGACCAGGCGTTCGTCACCGCGCCGGTGTATCCGCCGTCGAAGCTGCTGACCGGAATCGTGGTGAACCACAAGGGCGAACGGTTCGTCGCCGAGGACTCCTACCACGCGCGCACCTCCGCGTACGTGCTCGATCAGCCCGGTGCGGTCGCCTACCTGATCGTCGACTCCGAGCACATGGAACGGCCCATGTTCCCGCTCGCGCCGTTCATCGACGGCTGGGAGACCGTGGACGAGATGGCCGCCGCGCTCGGAATCCCCGCCGAGACCCTGCGATCCACGCTCGACCGGTACAACGAGAACGCGGCCCGCGGCGAGGACCCGGACTTCCACAAGGCCGCCGAATGGCTGCAACCGCAGGACCAGGGGCCGTGGGCGGCCTTCGACCTGACCCTCGGCAAAGCGCTCTACGCGGGCTTCACCCTCGGCGGGCTGCGCACCTCGGTCGACTCGGAGGTGCTGCGGGACAACGGATCACCCATCCCCGGCCTGTACGCCGCGGGCGCGACCGCCTCCACCCTGGCCCAGGACGGCAAGGGCTACTCCAGCGGCACCCAGCTCGGCGCGGGCTCGTTCTTCGGCCGCCGCGCCGGACGTCACGCCGCCAGCCGCTCCAACTGACGGATCAGCTCCGAGGCGGTCACGGCGTCGAGCGCATCGAACGTGCCGCCCCGGAGCTCCACCGAGAGCACCCGCTGTAGCTCGGGCTCGTCGCGGAAACCGCCTTCGAGCCCGGGATCCAGCGTGACGATCACCTCCCGGACCGGTCCGAACCGGCGGGTGAGCACCTCCCGCGACACCTGCCAGCCCAACTGTTGCAGACCGAACACCCGATCCGTGCGAATCGACCGATCGCTGAAGCGGGACAGGCGATTCGACTCCGCATCCTCCGTCGTGAGCAGGTTGATCGGCCGTTGCAGCTGTTCGAACGGCTGCCGTAACCGATTGTCGTCGAACAGGTCCCGCCAGGCCGGGAGCGTCTCACCGAGCTGAATCGGGTGAGCCACACCCACCAACGCCTGGTCCGCCAGTTCGACCGGCTCGCCCTCGACAGTGCGCGGCACGCGGTCCTCGTCCACCCGGAAGGCCCCCGTCACCTCGCCGCGGGCATCGAAGACCGCCCACACCAGCAGCCGCGCGGCCGGCCCGAGCGCGGGATCCTCGAGCACCAAGCGTCGATGCGCGGCGGCCCGCCACCGCCTGCCGTCCACCATGGCCGCCTCGAGCCGCCGAATCTGATCGGTCGTCACCGACTTCGGCTCCAGCGCGATCCGTGCCGCCCCCTCGGACGCGCTCCCCAGACGTTCCCGCACTCGGACGCGCAGCGCCTCGGCGGCGGGCTCGACTTCTTCCCCGGGCTCGGCGACCCGCAGCCAGGCCGTCATCCGCCCGGCACGCGGATCGGGTTCCTCGACCCGCACCCCGCATCGGGCCTCCGCGACCTCGGTCGTGAACGCGTGGCCGAATTCGACCAGCCAGCTGTCGATGAACCGATCGATGAACTCTTGTTCCCGCCGCACCCCCGTGCGATAGGCGACCGCCGCGTACTGCGCGATGGCGAACGCCACCGCCGCCCCCGTCGCCGTCCCCGCCCGCTCCGGAGCCGCCACGTATCCGGCTGCGGCGTCGGCGAGTTGATCCAGCCCATCCACCCGCGCGGCCGTCAGCACCGTCTCCACCGCCCGCCGATGCCGCCGCAACAGCTTGCGCACAGCCTCGGTCGCGTGCGGATCGGCCCAGCGCCGCTCCTCGTCGGTCATACCGGAGATCTTGCCGCCCGACACCGACAGATCCCCGTGCCCCGCGGCGCGAACTTCCACGCCCGCGGTGTGATCGCTAGTCCGCGTCGCGTGTGATGAGGGCGACCGTCATGGGGACCAGAACTTCCACCAGGGACCGGACGGGTGGGCGGGGGTCCGACAGCAGCCATTCGTGGGCGAGGCCGTTGATCGCGCCGATGAGGGCGCTGGTGGCGAGTTCGGGGGTGCCGCGGAGGGAGGCGGAGTCCCCGGCCAGGGGTTGCACGGCCAGGCGCAGGGTGTCGCCCCACAGGTGGCGGCGGGCGCGGCGGTGCTGTTCCATGCGTTCGCTGACGCCGACGACCTCGACGAAGGCCACCTTGGCGCGGAACGGGTCGGCGCCGATGGAGTCGAGGAAGGCCGAGAGGGCCTGGGTCACGGTCTCGGTCGGGTCCGGGTCAGGACCCATGGCGCTCAACGCGGTGGCGAGGGCGGCCGCCGACTGGTCCTGGATCTGGTCGTAGGCCGCGACCAGTACGTCCTCGCGGGTCTGGAATTCCTCGTAGAACTGCCGTTTGGACAGTCCGGCCGCGGCGCACACATCGGCCAGCGAACAGTTGGCGTAGCCGCGCTCGCCGAAGATTCGGATGGCCGCGTCGAGGAAACGCTGCCGGCGCTCGGCTTTTCGTTCGGTCACGGCGCGTCCGCCGTACTGCCTGCCTTCGATCGTCACTGTCGTTTCTCGATCGTCACGCCTGAAAGGTTACGGGTGCGGAGGCCACCGATTTCGGGGGCGGCGGCGCGGTGCCGCCTTCGGTGAACCGCGCGTCAGCGTCGCGGACGCAAATGTTTCAGCGTCGCGGACGCAAACCGTTCAGCATGTGGGTGACCATCTCGTCGAAGAGTCCGTCCGCCTCCGCGGCGTCGACCAGCCCCGACCCGAGGATCGAGGCCAGCCCCTGCAGCGCCGCCACCGCCGACAAGCAGATGCGCCGCGGCTCGCCCGGCACCACCTCCCCGAGCGCCTGCGCGTCGGTGACCATCTCGATCGGCACGGTGAACGCGCGTTCCGCGGCCTCCCCGATGGCCGGGGTCGGGCTGTTCTTGCGGGCGAACATGAGCGCCAGCAGTTCCGGATTGTCGATGGCGAACCGCAGATAGGCGTGGGCCATGGCGCGCAGGCGTTCCAGGAAGGTGCCCGCGGCCGCCGCCTTCTCGAATCCCGCGCCGAGCCGCTCGAATCCGGCGACCGTCAGCGCGTCCAGCAGCGCCTGCTTGTCCCGGAAGTGCCGGGCGGGCGCGGCGTGGCTGACCCCGGTGTCGCGGGCCAGCTGCCGCAGCGACAGGCGTTCGATCCCGCCGCCGCGCAGGGTCTCCTCGGCGCGGCGGAGGAGTTCGGCGCGCAGGTCCCCGTGGTGGTAGGAACGGGCGCGCTCGACCACCTCCCGGGCCTTGCGCTTGGTGATGCTCATGGTGAGAGCAGGATATCGGACACACTCGGGGATGTTGGCGTTGACTACTTTGTTGTCGCTGCCTACATTCGTGCCCATGGTTAATGAGAACCCGGTCCAGCGCGCCGTGCCGCTGCGCGGCTGGATCGGCCCGATGGTGGTGCTCGGCCTGCTCGCGGCCCTGATCGGCACCATGTACCTCGGCTACACCTCCGACCCGGAGAAGAACCTGCACGACTTCCCGGTCGCCCTGGTCAATCAGGACGTGGGCGACGTGATGGACGGCCGCACCGTCAATATCGGCGACCAGATCGCCGCCGCGCTCACCGAGCGCATCCCCGCCGACAAGATCGACCTGCGCGTGGTCGGCATCGGCGAGGCCCGCCAGCAGCTGAGCAACGGCCAGGTCTACGGCGCCATCATCATTCCCGGCGACTTCACCAAGCGGTTGACGATTCTCGCCGCTGCCTCGGTGGTGCCCGGTGATGTGGAACGGCCGGTCATCACCGTCCAGACCAATCCGCGCGCCGGCACCTACGCCTCCTCGATCACCCAGCGCATCGCCGATCGGGCCATGGCGCAGGTCAATTCGACGGTCGGCGCGCAGCTCACCGACCAGGTGAAGGCCAAGCTCGCGCCGCAGCCAGGCGCGCCCGCCACCGAATTGTCCGGCGCGGCACGGTTGCAGCTGGCCCAGCCCATCGACGTGGTCACCAGCCCGTACCGGCCGCTCCCGGCGGGCACCGGGCAGGGCCTGTCCGCGTTCTTCTACACTCTGGTCCTGCTGTTCGCGGGCTTCAGCGGCGCGATGATCATCCACTCCATGATCGACAATGTGCTCGGTTACGTCCCGGCCGAATACGGCCCGTGGTTCCGCGCCCCCGAACCCGCCGCGATCAGCCGCTGGCGCACGCTGCTGGTGAAGTGGGCCATCGCCGCGATCACCGCGCCGTTCCTCTCCGGCATGTTCATGGGCATCGCGCGGATATTCGGCATGCCCATCGACCAACCGCTGCCGCTGTTCCTCTACGGCACGCTGGCCATCATCGCGGTGTCGGTCACCGGGCTGTCGGTGCTGGCCGCCTTCGGCACCGCGGGCCTGCTGATCAATATGATCGTGTTCGTGGTGCTGGGCCTGCCCTCGTCCTCGGGCTCGATTCCGGTGGAAGCGATTCCGCGCTGGATCGCCTCCCTGTCGAGCTTCGAACCGATGCACCAGATCTATCTGTCGGTGCGCGCCATCCTGTTCTTCGACGGCCACCTCGAGGCCGGACTCGGCACCGGCATCTGGATGACGCTGTTCGGGCTGGCCTTCGGACTGGCGCTCGGCGCGGTCGCCACGCACCTGTACGACCTGCGCGGCCTGTACCGGCTCGGCGTGCCGCACCGGCCGGTCGCGGCCGTTAGCGCTGACCCACAGTGACTCTCGGCCCTGTTCGTTGTCGAGCTGTGACGGAGATACTGGCCTCGGGCACCGAATAACTCATCGCCGAGCGATGATTGTGGGGCGGTTCGATGGTGATGGCTTCGTCGCAGTTCGATCAGCTGACAGGACAGTTCCTGCGCGCCGTGCGCGACGCGGGCGGCGGATTGAACGCGGTGTGCGCCGCGTGCGTACGGGTGCTACCGGTGCGCCGCGCCGCCATCGTGCTCGAGGAACGCGACGCGGGCATGCAACCCTGGTGCGCCAGTGACGAATTCGCCGAACAGGTGGAGCGGGCGCAGGCGACGGCGGGGGAGGGCCCGGCGGTCACGGCGGTGGCCGACGGGGTGCCGGTCGTGGTCACCGATCTGAGCGCCGACTGCGAGCACTGGCCCGGCTTCGCCGAAGCCCTCTCCGGCGCCCCGGTGTCGGGCTCGCTGTTCGCGGTGCCCTTGCGGCTGGGCGCGATTCGGCTCGGCGCGGTCGACCTGTACCGCGAGTCCGTCGGGCGGCCCGGGCCGCGGCTGCTGTCGGCGGCGCTGCACATCGCCGATCTGGTGACCGCCAGCCTGGTGCTGGCCACCGGCGACGACGCCCAGCAGTGGGCACAGCCGTTGTCCAGCCGATGGATTCACCAGGCGGCCGGCATGACCAGCGCACAACTCGGCATCGAGATCCCCGACGCCCACGCCCGCCTGCGCGGATACGCCTTCACCCATGGACTTTCGCTGGTGGAGGTGGCACGGCGGGTGGTGGAGCGCGGCATTCGGATCGAGGCCGAATGAGCGCAACCGTTCCGCGCCACCCCGCCCGCCATCAAGGCCCGCATCCGCTCCGGCCTCGCGCAACTGAAAGTCGCACTGGCGTCACCGCATACAGCCCCGGGGAAGGGGATCAGTGCGCGGCGGTCGCCTTGAAGCCGCGCGGAACCAGGATCACGGTGAGCACCGCGACCGCGCCCACCAGCCCCGTGGAGATCCAGGAGGTGGTGGTGAGCGCCGTGTCGTAGGCGTGCTGGGCGATGCGCAGCACGTCGTCGCCGGCGGGTCCCCCGATCCGCTCGGCGACGTGGGCCGCGCCGCCCACCGAGCCCTGCGCCTCGGTCAGATCGTCGCCGTGCAGCGGCAATCCGGTCATGTGGCCGGTGAACAAACGGCCGTGGATGCTGCCCAGCAGCGCCACGCCCAGACCGATGCCCAGCTCGTAGTTGGTCTCCTCGACCGCGCCCGCCTGCCCGGCGCGCTCGGCGGGCACCGAGGCCACCAGAACCGCGGCGGCCGTGGTGATCGCGATGCCGTCACCGATGCCCAGGCAGAGCAGCACCAGGGCGACGATCGGGTAGGTGGTGTCGGGAATCGCGGCCAGCACCGCGAAACCCGCTGCCAGCGCGCCCAATCCGAAACCCATCAGCGCGCGCACGCCCACGCGCCGCATGAGCCAGGGGGTGGCCAGCGAACCGAACAGGGTGGCCAGCGCCGCGGGCAGGGTGCGCATACCGGCTTCCGACGGCGAGTAGCCGTGAATGTATTGCAGCCACAAGGAGATCAGGAACAGGGCCGCGCCGATCGCCAGCATGGCGAGCAGGGTGGCGAGCGCCGCGGCGGTGAAGGCGCGATTACGGAACAACCGCACATCCAGCAGCGGGTCGGGCGACTTCGACTGCCGGTAGGCGAACAGCCCCAGCAGGAGCACCGACGACACCATGATGATCAGATCGACCGGGGCCGGATTGCCCCGGGCCACATGCTTGATGCCCCACGCCAGCGCCACGATGCCCAGCACCGACAGCACCGCGCCGGCCCAGTCCAGGCGACCCTGCTGCGGCGCCCGGTACTCCGGCAGCAGCCACAGTCCCGCGGCCACGGTGAGGATCACCACGGGCACATTGAGCCAGAAGGCCGCCGACCAGCCGAACGCCTCCACGAGATGGCCGCCGACCAGCGGTCCGATGGCCGCGCCGCCACCGGCCACCGAGGCCCAGATGCCGATGGCGAGGGTGCGTTCATGGTCGTCGGTGAAGATATTGCGGATCAGCGAGAGCGTGGACGGCATCACCATGGCCCCGCCGACGCCGAGCAGCGCGCGGCCCGCGATGAGCTGGGCGGGGGAGTGCGCGGTCGCCGCGATCACCGAGGCGACGCCGAAGAGCAGGAAGCCGAGCAGGAACAGCAGTTTCCGGCCGTACCGGTCACCGATCGCGCCGCAGGTGATCAGCAGACCGCCCAGCACCAGGCCGTAGAGGTCGACGATCCACAGCTGCTCCATGGGGGTGGGCGCCATGTGATCGATGAGCGAGGGCAGCGCCACATTGAGGATGGTCGCGTCCATCGCCACCAGCAGCAGGCTCGCGCAGAGCACGGCGAGCATGGCCCACCGGCTCGCCGGTGCGGGCCGCACCGGGTCCGCCAGATCCCTCGCCTGTTCCCGGGGTGGAATGCGGCCCACGGTTCCCGCCTCCTCGACTTGACCTCTGTCCGGCTGTTGGCAACAACCTGGCTAAGCCTAGTCGAGGCGCCGAGTGGAACCCTGGCTCGACGGTGGGAACTACCGGCCGGCGTTCTGCTTGGCGAGCAGGTCGCGGATCTCGGTGAGCAGCTCCAGCTCGGTCGCCACCTTCTCCTCCTCGGCCTTCACGAAGCGGCTCTTGAGGGTGTTCATCGGCAGGATGAGCACGAAGTAGAGCACCGCCGCGACGCACAGGAAGTTGATGCCCGCGCTGATGATCGGCCCGAGGGCGACGAAGGTGGACGGCTTGTCGGCCAGCAGCTGGAAGCCCAGACCGAACTCCTTGTTGCCGCCGAGGGTGGCGAGCAGCGGCTCGATCACGCCCTTGGTCACCGAGGTCACGATGGCGGTGAAGGCGGTGCCCATGACCACGGCCACCGCGAGATCGATGACATTGCCCCTCATCAGGAAGTCTTTGAAGCCCTTGAGCATGATGCGCGCAGTTCCAATCCGAGACGTTTTCGTTATGTTCCGGATGGGAGTTTAAATGCTGGTCGGGGCCTCGTGTGCACACGGCACACCCCCCTTGACGTGCATCACTCCGATTCGCCGGAAGGGTGCTGGCACACAGTCGGCAAACCGGAGGGTCCGAATCAGCTCCCGCGACCCGACTTCGAGCTCGCGTGATCGTCCCGAAAATTCTTCACCAGCGCCGCGCACATGGCCAGCAACACCACGCTGAACGGCAACGCGATCAGGATCGCCACGGTCTGCAGGTGGTCAGCGCGGCCGTGCCGGTGCCGCTGGCCACCAGCAGCGCCGCCGCCACCGCACCCTGCGCGGTGGTCCAGAACGCGCGACTCCAGGTCGGCGGCTCCGGATTGCCGCCCGAGGACAGCATGTTCACCACCAGCGCCCCCGAATCCGCGGAGGTGACGAAGAACAGCACGATCACCAGGATCGCCAAGCCCAGCCCCAGCGAGGTCGCCACACCGAAGACGGTGCCGATCACCGCCACCACGTCGATGAGATCCCCGCGCCAGCCCCGGACCTTGTCGCCCGCCAGCGACCAGCGGATCGACACCGGCCTGCCCTTGCGGTGGATCGAGTACGCGATGGCCAGCCCGACCACCACATAGATGGCCCACGGGTGGATGCCCCAGTGCAGGAACGTCTGCACCATGGCCGAATCCGCGCGCTGCGCCGGGGTGGACCCGACCCCCAGGCTCACGATCAGGATGTAATACCAGCCGAAGCCGCCGATCACAGTGTCCTGCAGCGTTTTCGCCTGCCGGGCCGCGGTGTCGCGGAAGACGATGGCGTACACGGTGAAGGCGGTCACCACGATGGCGGAGGGCCAGAACACCCGGGGAGCCACCGCCACTCGATGATGGGCCGGAACCGTCTCGGTCGAGGTATGGCGGGTTGTGCTCACGGGGGGTGCCCCCTGCGGTCGTCGTCTGCTGCGATCTACCTGCCGAACACATGCGAACGCCCCCCGGTTCCGGGCCGTGCGGCCCGGAAC
>NZ_JBHWHH010000190.1:0-13719 GCF_042732555.1 Nocardia sp. NPDC059764 | reverse complement strand
GGCTGCTTCGGCGGCGCTAACGTCAAGGCATGGCCAACCGGCGCGAGATCCAGCATGCTGTGGTGACGGGATTCCAGCGGAGAGTGGGAAATCCGATTCTGGGGCGATTGCCGATCCAGACGCTGCTGGAGACGACCGGGCGGGTGAGCGGGCAGCCGCGGATCACGCCGATCGGCGGGCGGCGCAGCGGTGGTGCGTTCTGGTTCGTGTCGGAATTCGGGCGCCGGTCGCAGTACATCCGGAACATCGAAGCCGACAATCGGGTTCGGCTGCGGATTCGCGGACGGTGGTTCACCGGTACCGCGCACCTGATGCCGGAGGACGATCCGGTGGCTCGGCTGCGGTCGTTGCCGAAGGCGAACAGCACGGCGGTCCGGGTGGTCGGTACTGATCTGATGACCGTTCGCATTGATTTGGACTGACACCGGCGGCTGACCGGGAGGCTCTCCCACGCCGGACAATCCAGGCGCGACACACCGCCTCCGGACCGCTTGACCAGCCAAGACAGCGGATACTGTGCTTGCGATGCGGAAGACCATGAGGCGCCGCACGTCATGCGGCATTGTGCAGAAGACCGCCCGGCACGCCCTGTTCCTCGGCGCGCTCGTTCTCGCGTTCACTACCGCAATCTCCTCCGCGGTGGCCGCGCCCGCGCCCGTGCCCGAAGCCGATCCGTTCTACAGCACACCCGCCGACCTCGGTGCCCACCAGAGCGGGGACCCGCTGGCCTGGCGCAGCGTGAAGCTGTTCGGACTGGCGACGCCGCTGCCCATCACGGTGTGGCAAATCCAATATCTGACAATGGATTCCGAGAACAAGCCCATCACCACGATCGCCACCGTCATCGAACCGACCGCGCCCTGGCGGGGCCCCGGCGCCCGGCCGCTGGTGGCTTTCGCCAGCGCCGAGGACGCCCTCACCACCGCCTGCGCTCCCTCCGCCACCCTGCGCGCCCCCATCAACATCAATAGCCAAACCACCTTGGACCTGCCGTTTCTCGTGGGTCCGCTGCTCCTCGGCTATGCGCTGGTGATCCCCGACTACGAGGGCCCGCAGTCCAGATTCCTCGACGGCGTGATGTCCGGCCGCGCCCTGCTCGACGGCATCCGCGCCGCGCGCCGCTTCCCGTCCACCGGACTCGCCAACAGCCCCACCGGGATCTGGGGCTATTCCGGCGGCGCCTACGCGGCACTCTGGGCGGGGCAACTACATGCCACCTACGCTCCGGAACTGCCGCTGACCGGCATCGCCGCGGGCGGCATCCCGGCCGACATCCCCGCCATCGCCCGCGCGGCCGACGGCGGCCCGAAAGCGGCGCTGGCCCTGCTGATCGCGGCGGCCCTGATTCGCAACGAGCCGAAGGCCAAGATCGAGGTCCTGCTCAACAATCGCAGCACCGGCATGCTCGCCGACATAGGCAAACGCTGCGGAACCGGCCTCCTACAGACCTACTCGGGAACCCACATCCGCGACTACTCCCTCGCAGCCGACCTCTTCGCCCACCCGACGGTCGTGGCAGCCGCCCAACGCCAGGAACTGGGCTCCATCACCCCGGACGCCCCGCTGTACCTCTACCACAGCAACGCCGACGAAATGATCCCCGCCCCCGGCGTCCACGCCCTCATCAACCGCTACTGCTCCATGGGATCGACTCTCACACAACACTTCTCGAACATCCCCGGCCACAGCGGCGCCGCCCTGGTCGAAGCCGTAGGCGCCCTCCGCTACCTCGGCGACCGCTTCGCCTCCGGCCCACCCACCCGAGGCTGCGCCGCTGCCTCGTGATCGGGAAGCCGATCGTGGCGCGCTCAGTGGACCAGGTCGGCCAGAGGTCCTCGAGCGCTCCACAACACCACGAAGGTAAGCATGAAAGCCGCGCTGCACAGGTGGTCGCGGAGGATCGACCGGGCCAGGCGGGATTGTTCGGGGAGGGAGTCCGTGCGGGCGCCGAGGCGGACGGCGTTGGAGACTGTCCGGATGATGGCCGGGGCGATGGCGGCTGCGGCCAGCAGGGTTGCCAGTGGGGCCAGCCAGATCGGGTCTTGCCAGCGGATGGTTTCGATTATGAGGCCTCCGAGGAGGATTGCCATTACGGCGGCGATCAGGTGGGGCATCGGGCGGGAGGTTGTGGTGGCTCGGTGGTAGTAGGTGGCGATGGAATTCAGAACGGGCTCGGGTAGTTCGGGGTCGTGGCGGTGGCGGAATTGCTGGGTGTCGAAGATCAGGTCCATCCAGAGAATGGCCAGGAGAAATCCCCCGCAGGCGGCGAGCATGGGCGCATCGTACCTGGGGTGGTGAACGACAACAGGCGGGTTGGGTTCGCGGGCGCTTCCACAGAGATTCCTCACGCGTCGGAGGGTTCAAGGGTCCGTCTCCGCCCGTAGTGTGCACGCGGGATGAGAGGAGATCGGGATATGGCCGGCGGGCGTCATGGGGTTTCTGCCCTCGATGCCGAACACCCGGAGTCGCTGGTCTATCGGGTCGACGGCGACAATCGGACCCTGGTGTCGGCGACCTGCTCGCACGACCACTCGGGCGGGCATCGCTGAGTCAGCGGTCTGCCGCTCGGGCCTTCACGAAGTCGGTGGCGATGGCGGCGAGGCTGCGGGTGAGGTCGGATTCCGCGCCTCGTCGCCAGACCAGGGCCCAGCGGGCAGGTGGGGCGTCTGGCATGGGGATGTACGTGACGTCGGGGCGGGCGTAGAAGCGGCTGGCGTGGGCGTGTACGGGGGAGACGGCCTTGCCGGCGGCGACCTGCAGAATCATGTCCTGGAAGTTGTCGGCGTAGGCGGCTCGGGGGATGGTGCGGCCGGTGGGGGTGGTGAAGGGAATGGCGGCACTCTGCCAGTAGTCCGGCGCCGGGTTGGCCGGATCGGTGCCCGCGCCGAAGACGCCGTAGTCGGCCAGGTCCTCGTAGCTGGCCGAATCCCGTCCCGCCAGAGGATGATTCGCGCCGACGAGGAGCATGAAGGATTCCTGGTAGAGGATCGGGCCGACGATCAGATCGGGTTCCTCGATGGGGAGCCAGCTGATCAGGATGTCGATCTCGTCGGCGCGCAGCGCGCCGAAGGGATTGCCGAAATGGACGTGTTCGATGTGCACGCTCGTATTCGGGTGGCGGGCCTGGAAGACGTCCAGCAGCGGGCGGACCTCCTCGAGGCTGCTGCTGGTCACGCCGAGACGAAGCAGGCCGTCGTCACCGTAGCGGGCCGAGCGCTCGGCGCGGCCCAGGCTGGCGCACAGGTCGCGGTAGTTGACCTGTAAGTCCTCGAACAGGCGGCAGCCAATCGGGGTCAGCGAGACGGTGCGGCTGGAGCGTTCGAAAAGCTTTCCGCCGATGCGGCTTTCGAGTTTCCGAATCACCTGGCTGACGCGGGCCTGCGAGAGGTACAGCCGTTCGGCGGTGCGGCCGAAATGCAGTTCCTCGGACAGCGTCAAGAAGATCTCGATGTCGCGCAGTTCGATATCGCGCGGGTCCATACGGGTCAGTCCCTATCGATCGGTACGGGGTTACCGACCCGGCGGGTCGAGCATGGGAAGGAGGAATTGACGGGCGATCGTCGCGAGCTGCTCGTCGTCGTCGATATCGACGACCTGACTCGGAATCGCCAGGAAGGAAGCGCAGATTCGGACCATCAGTTCGGCGACCACCTCGACCCGCAGATCCGGGGAGATGGTGCCCGCCCGCTGTTCCTGCCGGAGTTGGCGGGCCACGAATTCCCGCACCATGGCCACCGCCCGGCCGCCGTCGCCGACCAGGGAGCTCACGAAATAGTCGGGTTCGGCGGTGATCAGGGCGCCGATCAGCGGATTGCCGCGCAGCGCGCGCAGCGAGCTCACGAACCCGACGACCACCCGCTCCCCGACATCGGCCGCCGCCGCGATATCCACCAGGAACGTGTCGAAATACCGGCGGAATTCGCGCAGGATGACGCGTTCCACCAGTTCTTCCTTGGTGCTGAAGCGCCGGTAGACGGTGATCCGCGAAACCCCCGCGGTCCGCGCGACATCCTCCATCGTCGACCGCTGCACACCCCAGCGCCGGAACTGCTCGTCGGCCGCGTCGAGAATGCGGGTGCGCATACTGTCGGTGTCGTCTACCTGTTCGACCGCTTGCAGGTAGGCGCGTTCGATCAGAGACTTGCCGGGCGGGAGCTCCTTCGCGCGCGGCGCGGGTTCCACGGCGTCCTCCTGATCGCGTTTCACGTCTCCACATCGTTGCCGATACAGCGATACGTTAGCTGTTTCCTTGAATCCGGAGGCCGTGGGCGACGGCGAGCCGCGGCTCGCCGTCCCCGTCAGTGTGCGCCGCCCGGAATCGGCAGGCGAATCACCGGTTGGTCAGCGGGATTTCGATACTCAACGGCATCCGCAGCTCGGCCGTGTACCAGAGCACGAACTGCCGCAGGAACTCGTCGAACATCCAGTAGGGCGCGTCGACCACCGGAGCCACCGACAACACGCCTTCCCGGACCGCGACATACGGACCCCACGCGACCTCCAACAGCGGACTCCACACCGGCTCCCGCGGGATGGCGAGCCAGTCGGCGACCTTGTCCCCCATGATGAATCGGGTGAACGCGCCCAGAATGCCGTGACTGAGCAGCGTCAGGTCGAGATCAGCGCCCAGATTGAGCAGCTGATGCGCCAGATCGGCGCCCTCCGCGGTCGGGGCGAGGATCGGGTCGAGCTGCTGCGCGGCCTGCGCGTCGGCCTGGTCCCAGGTCGCCGGGATGTACTCGTCGCGGATCCCGAGCAGGTGTGCCGCCAACTGCCAACTGTGCAGGTAGCCAGCCGATTCCGCGACCGGGATGGGCAGCTTCCACGCGGTCAGGGTGCGCATGATGGTGGTGGCGAGACTGTGCCAGGTGACCATCATGTCCTCCTGGCTGATCGGCGTGACATCCGACGGCCAGTGCGGCGACTGCGGCAGCAGATGCCGCACAGACGCGTGGATGATCCGGGTCTTCACACAGGTGACGACCATTTCTCCGCCCGCACCATAGGCGTTGACGGTGCCGATGTCGTACCCGAACTTCGCGGTCTTGGCGATGCGCTCCTTAAGATGCGACCCGCCGCGCGAGTAGTACACCGCCCGCGCCTCGTGCGGAATGACCGTCGACATCATCCCGCTGGCGAACGCGTACAGCACGCCCAGATAGGTCCCCCGCTTCTTGGTGAATTCGAACGAGCTGGCCAGCTTGCCCTGATCGGTCCAGGACGGCAGCTGCCGCGCGTCCTCGATGAAGTCCGCCAAGGATTTCGGCAGTCCGGCGGGCAGGGGTTGATCGTTGTAGATCCAGGTCGCCAGCAGCCGGTTGATCTGCGGGACGTCGGCGTGGTCGATGATGTCGGCCAGCACGGAGTCGGCGTCGGGGTCGTAGACGGTCATCGGGTCCGCCCCGCCGCCGACGCCGACCACCGAATCGGCCGGCGACCACTTCCAGGGTTCCGCGCGCACGGTGCGCGGCGTCAGCGCCATGGCGCCGACGACTCCCAGTAGGCCGCTTCCTGTCCTCAATGCGTCGCGCCTGCTCAGACGGTGTGCATCCATAGCCGTGAATCCTCTTCGATTGGGCCTGATACACAGACACAGTTCGCGTATCTGTGTATCTTGATGAGACCACACCGTGACGGTAGTCACAACCACCTGCCGCGGATCCCCGGAAGAAGGACCAGCCGATGAACCCGTACGTCGCCATCCAGAACCTGCTCAACCACCTCGACACGGGATCGGCGGGCAGCAGCGGACCGGTCGCCTTGCCGCTCAGCGGTTTTCGACGCCGCTAGGGCGATTCGAATTCATTGGAGACTCTCGAACCAGATCACGGTAGATTTGATCAATACGCCTGAACATGTCATCTCTCCGACTGAGGAGGACCGCATGATGGACAGTTCCGATTCAGGCTCCTACCCGTTCCGGGAACAGAAAACTCGCCGACGCCGTACCAGGCGGTTCATCGTGCTCTGCGCGGGCGCGGTCGCCGCCACCTATCTCTTCTACGCGTGGCTGTTCGGCAGCATTCTGTGGGTATTCACCGGCCCCGACTCCATTTGGGTCCCCGGCAGCTACGGCGGCCTCGGCCAGCGCTTCGAGACACAGAAACTCGCCGACGATTACGCCTACCAATGCGGAGAATCCTCGTCCCTCCCGTTCCCCGGCGTCTCCTATTGCCGACAGGAGCCCGAGGAAGCTTCCTCGGTCATCGTCACCTGGTACAACGGCGACAAATACATCTTCGACAACCAGGACCCGCTGGGCAGCTTCTGACCGTTTGGGGCGGCCGCCACGGGGTACCGCGCCAACGTGCGGAAGCTCGTGCGGCGAATCCGCCGGACGGCTCCCTGGAGCCGGAACCGGCTGATGCGACGGTCCGATCGATTCCAGGCGGCGTGGCGCATGCTCGCCGTGCTGCTGGTCGCGGCGTGCGTCCCGCTCGCGGTCAGCGCCGGGTTCAGGACCGCCGATACCGCCGCCGCCCGCATCCACGCCGCCAACGCGACCAAGACCTCGGTCACGGCCACCGTCGTCTCCGATCCGATCCGGCTCCCCCGCGCTGCCGGCCAGAGCGTGGCGCCCGGTGCGCCGCAGGCCATGGTGCAGTGGAATATCCACGGTCAGACCAATATCGCGCTCGTGGACGTGCCGGGCACCGCCGAGCGGGGCGACAAGGTCGTGCACTGGGTCGACGCCACCGGGCAGGACACCACCCCGCCCCGCTCCGATTCCGACGCCGTGGCGCAGGGCGTCAGCACAGGCGTCCTCGTCCTCCTCGGGGCCGCCTGCGGCGCGGCATTTCTCGCCTGGTGCGCCGACCGGCTCCTGGCACGGCGGCACAGTGCCGAGTGGGCCGACGAATGGCGGAAAGTCTCGCCCACCATCGGCCCCAACCACCCCGAGCGGTCCTAGGAACCAGCCGTTAACCAGCCCCTTTCCGGCATTGCGGAGGAAATTCCGCATTCCGCGCGAAGTGTGCGTGAAAGTCACTGTTGCAGATGTACTTACATTTGGTCCTTTCACTGTGCCTAGTCGCTGACAACCAGTGCCAAATAGTCATTTGCGGGAGAAATGCTCGTTTGAGTGCCGTAACAATCGAGAGGCACGGTCCGGAGCCGCAGGGCTCCGGGCCGTTGTCCACTTCGCTGGTCACCCGCAGGGCGGTACGGGTGCCGGCATCGAACACCGCGATGCAGGAGGGCTGGAGGCATGACGCATTCCGACGAAGAGCAGCAGATCAGTGAACTCGTCGCGCGGTTGGCCGCTCGGTTTCCCGATTTGACGGTGCGGTTCATCGGCGAGGTCGTGCACGGGGTCCATCGCGATTTCGAGGGCCACCGTGTGCGTGAGTTCGTTCCCCTGCTGGTGGAACGGATCTCCGAACGCCATCTGCACCGACGCATGGACTACGCCACGGCCGCAATGGATCTCGACGATCTGCTCCGTACCCCCACCAGGGCCTAGACTCCTTCGGAGAGGGTGCCGGACCGAGATCCGGCACCCGATTGCAGTCGACCGGGGGCAGTTGTGGCATTGGAATGGTTGGCGGTCGTCGGGACGCTGGGAGGGGCGGCCGTCGGGGCCGCGACCACGCTCGCGATCGATTCGACGCGGGCGCGCCGGGAGAAGTCCCAGCGGTTCAGTGACACCAAGCGTGAGATCTACGTGAAGTACCTGACCACACTCGTGCAGACCGATACCGCCATGCAGGCGTTGGGATTGCACGAGCCGACCCCCTTGGACCGGGAGGCCGTGACCGCGGCCTTCCGGTCCTTCTCATTGGTGGCGGTGGGGTACGAGCTGGATCTGGTGGCGGCCAGGGCGGTCCGCGAGGACGCCGCGGAGGCGTATCGGAAGCTGCGCGATATCCGGGAGGCCCTGATCGAGACCAGCATGACCGTCGGGCGACGGCCCGCTGGCTCACCGGAGTGGCACGCGGTCCACGAGCCGTTCCTCCGGGCCCTGGATCGACTCCGGCAGACGATGCGGCACGAGTTGAACGCCCACGACGGGGACTGGGTCAGCGACCCGGAGCAGCGACGGGGTTGACGCAGCTGGAGGGCAGGTCCTGGATGGAGCACAGGGCCGGGGCCCGGGTGGGCACGTAGCCCGCGGGGACGCCGCCCGACAGGGCGATGTCCCGGAACGCCGGAACCGCGGGCGTGGGACGGCGGGACAGGCCGGGATCGCTGGTCACGTCCACGGTGTACAGGCCGAAACGCGGTGCGTAACTGCCCCACTCGTAGTTGTCGGTGATGCTCCAGTAGTTGTAGCCGATGACGTTCATGCCATCGGCCTTGGCGCGTTGCACCCAGTAGACGGTGTCGCGCAGGTTGTCGGCGCGGGTCATGCCGTCGGTGGTGGCCGATCCGCCGTAGGTGGGCATGCCGTTCTCGACGACGTAGAGGGGGCGGCCCGGGAACCGGTGGGCGTAGCGGCGCAGCGCGTAGTAGATGCCGTCGGGCTCCAGGATGAGGGGCGACGGCTGGTTGGTGAGCTGCGCGAGCACATTCGGCGGGTTGCTCAGCGATCCGCCGTAGTAGTAGTCGACGCCGACATAGTCGATCTTGTCCGCGATCCGGTCGATGAAGGAGGCATCGGCCTGGTCGGCGCCGACCGAGGTGAAGGCGATATTGCTGGTGACCATCGCGCCGCCCTGCCGGGCGTGGATGTGGTCGTAGATCGCGCGGTGCGCGGCGATCATCCGATCGATCATGGGCACCACGTCGCCCGCGCCGATATCGCCGATCTCCTGCTCCTTGCCGACGTAGGCGAGGGGCTCGTTGAAGGTGACCCACAGCGGGTCGGCGCGCGCGTAACGGTCCACCACCGCACGGGCATTGGTGAGCCAGTCCTCGACCATCCCCGGATTGCGCCAGCCGCCGCGATCGACCGCCCAGCCCGGGAACACCCAATGGTCGAGGGTGATCATCGGCCGCATTCCGGCGCCGCGAATCCGCGCAATCATGCTGTCGTAGAAGGAGAAATCCCATTCGCCGGGGTTGGGTTGCACACGCGCCCATTCCACGCTCACGCGATAGACGCCGACACCCAAGTCGGCCGCATTCTGAATATCCTCGCCGTATCGATGCAGGAAGTCGACGGAGTTCCCATATCCTTCGGCGCGACCGGATCCGGCGAACCGGCTCCAATTACTGTCCGGCGCAAAGCCTTCGCTCTGGAATCCGGAACTGGACACACCCCAGAGGAAATTCCCGCCCACCGGCGGTAACCACGAATCGGCGGTGGCCTTTCCGGGCGTGACGACCACACCCCAGGCCGCCAGAACGATACACACGAGCGAGAACAGCACACGTTGTCCCACCGCATCGAGAGTACCTGTCGGAGAGACGTTTCCGTGGCGTTCCGATAGAGGATCGGTATCACGCCCCGGGAAACTATGGCGAATAGTAGATTGGCCGTCGAACCGAGGAGGGTGATGAAAGGACTGGGCGCACTCGAGAGCCGGGTGATGGCCGTGCTGTGGGACAGTTCCGAGGCGCTGTCGGTTCACGACGTGGTCGATCGGCTCAGCGACGACCAGCGAGTTCCCGCGTACACCACGGTATTGACGGTATTGACCCACCTGTGGGAAAAGCAGTGGCTGCTGCGCGAGAAGGTCGGGCGCTCCTACCGCTACCGCCCCAGCCGCACGCGCGCCGAGGCGACCACCGACCTGCTGCGCGAAATCCTCGACGCCAGCCCCGACGCGCCGGCGGTACTCCTGCATCTGGCCCGCACCGCCAGCGCCCACGAGGTCGAGGCGCTGCGGCGGGGCCTGTCCGACGACGAGCACCGCCGGTGATCCTGATCGCGGCCCTGCTGGTGGCCGCCGGCGCGGTCGCGGTGGCCACCCCGGCGGCGTTGTCCCGCATCGATTTCAGCGCCGCCCCCGCGATCGGGATGGCCGCCTGGCTGGGCGCGTTCGCCGCCGCGCTCGGATATGTCGCGCTGGCATTGATCGCGCTGGCGTGGCCGGGTTATCCGCCGGGCGAGACCTTCGTCGGCAGTGCCCTGACGTGCCTGGGCGCGCTCGAGCCGATCGTCGTCACCTGGACGGCGGGGCTGGTCGCGCCGGTGACCGCCATCGGATTCACCGCACCGACCGGTCAGCTGGCGCGGATCGCCCTCGGGCATCGGGAACGCGGAGCGGCCCTGCGCCGCAAGCACAATGAGCTGGTCGAGGTGCTGGGCCGCGCCGACGCCGCCCGCGCGGACCTGGTGTGGCTCGAGCATCCGGTGCCGCTGGCCTACAGTGTCGCGGGCCGCGGCGGGTATGTCGTGGTCACCGACGGTCTCGCGCGGTGCCTGACCGAGGCGCAGTGGCGGGCGGTGCTCGCCCACGAGCACGCGCATCTGCGCGGATTCCATCATCAGATCCTCGGCGTCTGCCAGGTTTTCGCGCGCGCGTTCCCATGGATCCCGCTGTTCGCCGCCGCACCGGCGGCCATGACCACGCTGATCGAGCTCGCCGCCGATCGCGCGGCCGCGGCCGAGGCCGGCCCGCAGGCGCTCGCGGCCGCGTTGCGGACGGTCGCCTCCCACACGACCACCGCGCTGGACCTGGTCGACAAGTCGCTGGAGCTGCGACTGCAATGCCTCTCGGCCCCACCGGAATCCCGCGCCGCCGGGCGCCGCCGGGCGCTACTCCTGGTCGTCGGGACAATTCTGCTGGCTCCCGCGGCGTCGGTCGTCGCCATCGGATCGATCACCGCGGTCGCCTATCTGATCATGATCTGAGATTCATCCGCGAAAAACTATGATGCATAGTATTTTCGTCGGCGTGAAGTACCTACCAGCCCTCGGCACGGTTCTGCTGGCCGCGGGAACCCTCGGCCCCGGCACCGGTTTCGCGACCGCTGACCCCACCCCCGATCCGTCGCAGACCCGCTACTCCCTGGTCAATGGCTGCTACCGCATCGACACCCCCGCAGGACCGGTGGCGCCGGCCGCGGGACCGTTCCGGATGCACGCGACCACGCTCGGCGAGTACCTGCTGTACGGACGGACCAAGGAGGTCGTCGACGCCTCGGCGGGCTCGATCCACCCCGCGAAGAATCCGTCCGTCACCGCGGTCTGGAAGGTGGAGGGTTCCGGCACAACCGGATTCACGCTCTCGAACGCCGCGACCAAGACCAGCACCCCGGCTACCTTCGTCCCCGCCACCGGCTGCGCGGACTTCCCCGAAGCCCAGGACAGCGCCACCGGCACCCCCGGCCGAAGCGTCGGCGCGGACGGTTCGATCATCGGAACCATCGACGCGCACGTGCACGTCTCCGCCTACGAATTCCTCGGCGGCGACTTCCATTGCGGCCGCCCGTGGCACCCCTACGGCGTGACCTACGCGCTGCCCGACTGCGCGTCCGATCGCACCGGATCCAACGGCCTGGTCGCCGATTTCCTCGACTACGGCGGCCCCCGCACATCCGACACCGCCGGGTGGCCGACCTTCCGGGACTGGCCCAAACCCTCCAAGCTCAGCACCGAGGGCACCTACTGGACCAGCATCCAGCGCAGCTGGAAGGCGGGTCTGCGGGTGATGACCGTGGACCTGGTCGACAACGAGTCACTCTGCACGATCATGACCGACCGCCGGAACCCGTGCGACGACATGACTTCCGTGCGCACCCAGGCCGCGGACATGCGCGCCCTCCAGGACTACATCGACGCCCAGGCGGGCGGCCCCGGTCAGGGCTTCTTCCGCATCGTCACCGATCCCGCGCAGGCGCGTCAGGTGGCGGCGTCGGGCAAGCTCGCGGTGATCCTCGGCATGGAGCTGTCCGACCCGATGGGCTGCGGCGTCTTCCTCGGCCAACCCAAGTGCGGCACCGCCGATGTCGACCGGTGGCTGGGCGAACTACGCGCGCTCGGCGTCAGCAGTTTCTTCCCGGTCCACAAGTTCGACAACGCCTTCGGCGGCACCAAGATGGACAGCAACACCACCGGCCTGCTGGTCAACGCCGGAAACTTCCTGCAGACCGGCACCTTCTGGAATGTGCAGCCCTGCACCGGCCCCGGCCACGACCAGCCACAACCCTCCGTGCCGATCGCCGGTGACATCAACCAGCTCCTGGCCAAGCTCACCGGTCCGCTGCTCGGCGGCGCTCCCCTCCCCCTGTACCCGGCCGGAACGCATTGCAACGCACGCGGACTGACCGAGCTGGGCAGATACCTGATCAACAAGATGATCGACCAGGGCTTCCTGATCGAGATCGATCACCTGAGCGAGGCCACCGCGGACGAGGTCATGTCCATCATCGAGGCCCGGCACTACCCGGGCGTGTTGTCCTCGCACGGCTGGGATTCCGAGCGCACCACCCAACGCGTCTACGCGGTAGGCGGATTCGCCACCCCGTACGCGGGCGGGCCCGCGGGATTCGTCAAGGCCTGGAAGGAGGCCCGGGCGATGCAGCGTCCCGGTGATTTCGGATTCGGCTATGGCTCCGACATGAACGGACTCGGCGGCCAGGGCGCGCCGCTCGGCGCGGGCGTGATCCAGTACCCCTTCACCTCCCACGACGGCGCGGTGACCTTCGACCGGGAACGCTGGGGCGAGCGGACTTTCGACATCAATGTCGACGGCACCGCCACCTACGGCAACTACGCGGACTGGCTCGAGGCGGTCCGGGTGCTCGGCGGACCGGAGATCATGACCGACGTCTTCCACGGCGCGGAGGTCTATCTGCGACTGTGGTCGCAGGTCAGGGGATAAATCGCCGGAGCGTGACGACGATCACACGGCGAATTCGGCGTGCGGCGGAACATACCCGAGCCTTCTAACCTTCCATCAATCGATAACCGGTTAGAAAGACTGATCGGTACGAAATTGGAAGGCCGAGAACATGACCGCCGTGCGCCACCAAACCATCGAGATCCAGGGCCTGCCCGTCTTCTACCGCGAGGCGGGCGACCCGTCCAAGCCCACGCTCGTGCTGCTGCACGGATTCCCCAGCAGCTCGGCCATGTTCCGCACCCTGATGCGCGACCTGGGCGACGACTTCCACCTGATCGCGCCCGACCACATCGGCTTCGGCCGCTCGGCCATGCCGCAGGCGCACGAATTCGACTACAGCTTCGACAAACTCACCGAGATCACCGAGAGCCTGCTCGACGCGCTCGGCCTCGATCGATTCGCCCTCTACATCCACGACTACGGCGCGCCGATCGGCCTGCGCATCGCCGCCGCCCATCCCGAGCGCGTCACCGCGATCATCACCCAGAGCGGCAACGCCTACCTCGAGGGCTTCACCCCGTTCTGGGACATCCTCTTCGCGCACGCCAAGGACCGCGCCGCCAACGAGCCGGGCGTTCGGAAGCTGCTCGAGGCCGACGCGACGCGGTGGCAGTACCTGCACGGTGTCCCGGCCGATCGGCAGGACCTGGTGAGCCCGGACAGCTGGACCATCGATCAGGCGTATCTGGATCGACCGGGCAACAAGGAGATTCAGCTGCAGCTGTTCTGGGACTACCAGTTCAACCTGGACGGCTACCCGGCCTTCCAGAAGTACTTCGCCGAACACCGCCCGCCGGTGCTGATCACCTGGGGCGAACACGACGAGATCTTCGGAGCCGACGGCGCCCGCGCCTACCTGCGCGACCTGCCCGACGCCGAGCTGCACCTGCTCGACGCGGGCCACTTCGCCCTGGAAACCCACGGCCCCGAGATCGCCACGCTGATCCGGGAATTCCTCACCCGCACGGTGTCCTGACCGCCGTGGCCG
>NZ_JBHWHH010000189.1:0-13755 GCF_042732555.1 Nocardia sp. NPDC059764 | reverse complement strand
GCGCTGAATCAGATGGCGCGAACGTCCGTGGCCTGGGGGCCCTTCTGGCCCTGCTCCACCGAGAACTCGACACGCTGACCCTCGTCGAGGGACTTGTAACCCGAGCCGCTCACGGCCGAGTAATGCACGAAGACGTCCGGGCCGCCGCCGTCCTGGGCGATGAAGCCGAAGCCTTTTTCACCGTTGAACCATTTCACACTGCCTTGAGCCATGTTTAACGTAACTTCTCTTCTGTAGCGAGCCGGGCAAATTCTTGGTGAAAAGCCCGTTCTCGAACGCCCACTATGCCATGCGTGTCCGCGATCGCTCGCATCACGCAGCGACGAGGGCCCGGCGCGGTCTGCACTCCGGGTTATCTGCGCTCATTGTGCGGAATGGTTCGGCGCTTGGGCGCCGATGGTGCGGCTGTCCTGCACACCGATCACGTGCCAGTTCGGCTCGAAGCGACTGGACGCAGGCACTGGAGGCCGGTCGTCGCCCCAATCCACCTGTTTACCCGTACGCTGGTCAGTGGTTCCGGTTCTTGCCGAGCCGCTCGAGGCCTCTCTGCGGTCCTGTTTCTCGAATCGCGATGCCGCCCGAATCTCTCGGAGAGGCAAATGTGGCAACGACCGCAGGCGAAACGAATGACCAAGAGTCCACAGCCACCTCGGCGGAGGATGATGACACCGCGGACGACATTTGGGATGAGAACGAGTCTCCGACGCTGCGCCGGGCACGCAGGGAAGCCGAGCTCACCGCCGCTGGGGATTCGACGCGAGCGTATCTGAAGCAGATCGGGCGAGTTCCGCTGCTCTCCGCGGCCGAAGAGGTCGACCTCGCGGTCCGGATCGAGGTCGGGTTGTACGCGGCGGAGAAGCTACGGGCCGAGTCTTGCGAGCATTCAGGACTCACGGTCGCACGCCGCCGGGACCTGACCTGGGTCGTGCAGGACGGCATCGCGGCCAAAGATCATCTGCTCGAGGCGAACCTGCGACTGGTGGTATCGATTGCCAAGCGCTACACCGGGCGCGGTCTGGCGTTTCTCGACCTGATCCAGGAGGGCAATTTGGGCCTGGTGCGGGCGGTCGAAAAGTTCGACTACAGTAAAGGATTCAAGTTCTCGACCTATGCCACCTGGTGGATTCGCCAGGCGATTTCGCGCGCCATGGCCGACCAGTCCCGCGTCATTCGGATCCCGGTGCACATGGTGGAGATCATCAACAAGCTCGGGCGGGCGGAGCGTGAACTGTTTCAGCAGCTGGGCCGCGAGGTAACGGTCGACGAGCTTGCCGCGGAACTGGATATCCCGCCCGCGAGGGTTCTCGAGATTCGACGAATCGCACGGGAACCGATCTCCTTGGACCAGACGCTCGGTGACGAGGGCACCACCCAGTTCGGTGATCTCATCGAAGACTCGGAGGCCGTCGTAGCTGTCGAGGCAGTGGCGTTCACCCTGCTGCAGGAGCAGTTGCGGGCGGTACTCTGCACGCTCAGCGAGCGCGAATCCGGTGTCATGCGCTTGCGTTACGGCCTGGACGATGGGCGGCCCCGAACCCTCGACGATATCGGGAAGATCTATGGCGTCACCCGCGAACGGATCCGGCAGATCGAGTCGAAGACGATGTCGAAGCTCCGTCACCCATCGCGCTCACAGTTGCTCCACGACTACCTCGAATAGCGAGCGAGAGTCCCCGCAAACGGGTGGGTGAGCGTCAGCAGGACCCTGCCTGTACAGAGGATGCCTGCGCCGATGAGTCCACCAACGTCCCGTGGTGGATCAGTTGGCCTCGGGAGGCCTGAGTGGTGGATGTGCAGTATTCCAGCGTGCGGTATTCATCCGCCACGGGAATATGGTGCGCTGCAACGGCTCTCGACTGTGAGGACCTCGCCGGAGTCGCTGGGAGTGGCCAACAACAGATCCGACGGCAGCGCAGTGTGGCGCCGGTTCGATCATCGCGGCATGCGGCAAGTGAGGACGTCGCCCTGGACTATCCGTTCGGATGGTGAGCGGACTGTCCGGTGTTTTACATTGTCCCCTGGTGGCGCGGACTGTGGCTGGGCCGCGATCCGGGAGGGAATCGTCGATGCGTGTCGGTAACACCCGCAGGCTGTTTGGGTTGTCTGCCTTGTTCTTGGTCTCGATGCTATTGACGACTGGTTGTTCGGGCCTTGCCGGGCCGAAGTACGCGGCAGGATTCTCGGCCGTGCCGGTGGACTGCACGGAGGCGTTGAAACCGGCGGAACGGGAGATCAAGACGTTCGCAGGCGAGATGTACAGCCCAGCGGCCGAACGCGAACACGGTGAGCGTACTGTCAGCGCCGCTAGCCAGTACCTACGCTGCGCGCAAAAGTTCGGTGGCTCGGTCCTTCGTGAACCCCTCGCGCCGCACCGGAAGCCGATGTGGCGGAATCTCGCGGTCTCGTATTACGTTGGGCTGTTTCCCATCACGGCGGGGGAAACGACCCGAAGCCTCATGGAGCGCAAGGAGGCCGACACCGGAACCCCTCGGCCGACGCCGGTCGCCGGGATCGGTGACGACGCGGTCACCTGGGCCGAGGCGCGTTCCATCCGCGAGTTGACCCAGGTGACTGTGGAATTCACGATCAGCAACCTGATCGTCACGGTCGAGGCCTCGGGCAAGGACTGGTCCGGGGTTGCCGAGGCGCCGACTTCATTCGACTCGCCCGAGCTCCGCGCCGATCTACAGTCCGGCGCTGAATCCGTCGCCAAAGCCCTCGCCCGACAGGCGCCGTCGGCTCTCCCGACCAGTGTTCTCACCATGCCGTCTCTGACGAGGAGTACCACCACACCCACCACGACAGCGGCCCGCCCAGCGGTCTGGGACCCCTGCCTGATCTCGACGGGGAGCGTCACCGCCGCCGGCCTCGCGACAATGCGGGACCTTCGGCAGCCAGGGTCCGACACCTCATTCTGTGGGTGGAACGGTGCGTGGTATCGGCTAGTGGCCCACTCGAAAGAAGCCCCGTTCGAATGGTCGGTCTACGAGAACTACGTAAACCCGAAGCCGGTGACAATCGGCGACCGTCACGCGGTCCAAACGCACCGGCACAGTTCCGATCTCTTCTGCGTCCTCTCGTTCGAGCTGCTACAGGAAGCCAACATCCCGAATTCCGGTGGAAGAACACTCGAATTCGAGGCATCCCTGACCGACGATCGCTCGCAGGCCGAGCTGTGTGACGAGCTGATCCGGGTAGTCAACGTCCTGCAATCGGATCTACCGCCGACCACGTAAATGCGATTTCGCACTCGCCATTGTGCTGCCACGCTAGTACGGGTCGCTGGTCGCTGATCCCATGTTGAGGTGGATGCAACATTGTTGTGCCCGGCGGGGGGTTGGTCGAGCAGCAAGCTTCCTTTCGCGCCGCTGCGGTGGCCGCACGCGATATCGTGGTGCGACATCGGTTTCCGATATCCAGAAGGATGGCGGGCAGATGAAGCGGGTGAACCGTCGCGAGTTCCTCGGGCTGGGTGGCGCGGTGGTGGCGGGAGGCGCAGCCACGCTGGCAGCGGGATGCAGCCGGTCACCGAGAGCGGGGAATCCCGATTACACATTGCGTATCGGGCAGGCTCGCAGGTCGCGGGCGAACGGGGCGACCCAGTTCTGCTCATCGCAAGCACAGTGGAGTCAGATCGGTCTGTGCGCCGGTTACCGGCGAGGTCAGGTACATACATGGGGTTTGACCCGCCGCGGTGATGGCTTCACGCACTCGATCCCAGGTCGGCGCGTCGAGCGCCGGGCTGCGAGCCAAGACGAAACCGGAGAGTTTAGTTGGATCGGTGACCAGCGCCCATGAGTAGTCGGGGCCGAGTGCGGTGACGATGTAGTTCGTCGGCCCGTCAAGCTGGCCTTGACCGGGGACGCTCGGGAAGCTGACGTGGAACTGCGCGCGAGTCACCGGGTCGTTGACCTTCGCGGTACCGCGGATCTCGTTGCGGTCACCGGACCAGGTTGTGCACGAGTTGTACACGGCGACGTTGCCCTGTGGGTCCAAGGTGTAGTCAGCGCGGGTATCGCGAGCGCATTGGAGGTTGAAGAACTGCGGTACGGCGGCGAGCTGATTCCAGGTGCCCAGGTATTGGTTCAGGTCGAGCGATTCGACCGGCGCGGGCGATTCGACCGGCCGCGGTGCGGCGACGGCGCTACCCGCGGGCAACAGCGCGAAGGTGGAGATCACTCCGGCCAGGAGGCCGAAGATGCAGCGAAGTACACGATGTGATGTCATGCGGACTCCTCTGGTGCGGACCAGATATGTTGGCGATGGCATGCTCGACACGGTAGCTCGTAACGATGCAATCAATGCATATCTGAGTCGTTCACTCGCAGGTTCAGTACGCAGTTCTCAGAAAGATGAATGCCAGATATATGGTCTGCCCCGCACCCATGGGTGCGTGGCAGACAGCATACGGCCTCGGCGTGTCCCTAGCCGGAGCCAAGCCCGGGCAAGCATCTTTAGGCGCGAAGTCGTCAAGGATGTCTCGAGTCCTCACATCGACACTCCGGCTTGGTAACCGAAGGACCAGCATCGTCGAGAGTAACGTTGCAGTTGAGCGTTAAGATTCCGGTCTTGTGTCGGCGGTAGCAGTTCGAGGTCGGATGGCTGTCTCCAGCCTGCCGTAGCGGGGCCAGGTGATTTGACTCCTGAAGTTCGTGTTGCTGAGAGCGGTCGGCTGACTCCGCGGAGTCCGTCCCACAGGACTGATACGGATCCACTCGGGTTCCGCGCGACGAATTTGCATCGTTTTTGCGTCGTTTGTTGGCAGAATGGTCACTGTTCACCCTCGGATGGGAGCGGATGTGGGTTCGCCTCGCCTATGTGTTCTCGATTGCGTTCGGGCTGTGCGGCAGCCGGTTGCCGAGTGCCGGAGTGCTCGGATCAGCCAGGTGAGAAACCGTCATGTGCGGCGAGAGAGCAGCGAAGGAATGTCGGCGTGGCTCGCTATCTACTAGCAGCGACGCCCATACCGGGTCATGTAGTACCGATGGCGGCTGTCGCGGCCGATCTGCGGCGGCGCGGGCATGAGGTGTGCCTGCTGACCGGTTCGGTGTTTCAGGAAGTCATTCGCATGCAGGACGTCCGGTTTGCGGCGTTGCCTTCGTCGGCGACGGTGACGCCCTCGGACCCGGGGCGTGGCTGGGTGCCGGATCCTTTGCGGCGGTGGAGGACCGGCCGCGCGGAGATACGGTCGAGCTTTCTGGATCCGATCGTGTCCCAATACAGTGCGCTGACCGCGGAGCTGGGTCGCACGGTCTTCGACGCGGTACTGGTCGACGTGATGTACACCGGGGCCATTCCATTGCTGTTGTCCGGAAAATCACGTCCTCCGGTGCTCACATGCGGCGTGGTTCCGCTGATGGCGGCGAGCCGGGACTGCCCGCCGTTCGGGCTCGGCTGGCAGCCGAGACCGGGCCGGGATTACACGACGATGAACCGGTTCGTGCATCGAGTGTTGTTCCGGAGCGAGCTGACACGGCTCAATGCCGTCCTGCGCGAGTTGGGTGTGCAGAACATGCCGGTGCCCCTACTGGACTGGCCCGTACTCGCCGATCGGTTGCTGCAGTTCACCGTGCCCGAATTCGAATATCCGCGCCGCGATCTGCCGTCCACGGTCGTGTTCACCGGACCGATTCCGATACCCGCAGTCGCCGATATCACGCTGCCGGACTGGTGGAGTGCACTGCACAGCGGCAAGACCGTTGTCCATGTCACCCAGGGAACCTGGACCAACCGCGACTACGAGCAGTTGCTCCGACCGACCTTGTCCGCGCTGAGCGGTCGCGACGATGTCGTGATGGTGGCATGTACCGGTGGTTCGCGCGTACCGATCGGTCCGGTCCCGGCGAATGCGCATGTGACCGACTTCGTGCCATACGCGAAGCTGTTGCCGCTGGTCGATGTGATGGTCACCAATGGCGGTTACGGCGGTGTGCAACAGGCGCTCGGTTACGGTGTGCCGCTCGTCGTCGCTGGCGATACCGCCGACAAACCGGAGGTCGCCGCCAGGGTGGCCTACACCGGCGCGGGCATCGACCTCGGTACCGCAAGGCCCCGGACCGCCGCGATCGCCACGGCCGTCGATCGAGTACATTCCAGCGAATTCCGCACTGCGGCAAAACGTTTGGCTGCATCCATGGTAGCTCGTTCGCCGTTCGAAACGATCGCAGCCGTGCTGGCGGAGGTGACCGAGCACGGCGCCACGCGCACAGGGGGGTCGGCGCACCGGCTACCGAGCGAGGAGTACCACGATGAGCACCGCAGCTTCTGAATCGCTGCCGCTCCCCGATACGACCACAGCGTCGGCGACGGCGGGTCTCGCACGTTGGTGCGCCGATTTCCGGAGCCGGGTACTCGACGAACTCGACGCGTTTATGCAAGGGGCCTTACGTGTCACGGCGTTGAGCGCGTCTGGTGTGGACGAGGTGCTATGGCAATACGCCTTGGGTGGGAAATGCCTGCGCTCGACCTTCATGTATCTGGGCTGGTTATGTGGCCGTGAACCCGATACGGCCGCATTGCGCGCGTCGGCCAGCCTCGAGTTGCTGCACGCGTTCGCGTTGCTGCAGGACGACGTCATGGACGATGCCGTGCTGCGGCGCGGCGAGAGGGCGGCCCATCTGCGGCTATGCGAGCACTACCGCGCCAACGGTGCGCCAGGCTCCGCGCCGCGGTTCGGTGCGTCGGCCGCGACCCTGCTCGGCGACATGTGCTTGGTCTGGGCCGAGCAGATGCTGCGGGAGAGCGGAGTCGCGGCGGACGCGTTGGCTCGGCTGTGGCCCAGATACGACGCAATGCGGATCGAACTGGCGGCCGGCCAGTTCGCGGACCTGTCCAATGACGCGCGCAGCGGGCCGACGCTGGAATCGGTGCTCGCCATCGCCCGCGCGAAGTCGGGCAACTACACCGTCCGCCGACCGCTCGAACTGGGCGCATCCCTGGCGGGTTGTCCCGATCAGATTCTGAATATGTTGGGGCATTACGGATCCCGCATCGGCGAGGCGTTCCAGCTGCGCGACGACCTGCTCGGGATATTCGGCTCCGCCGCCATCACCGGCAAGCCGCAGGACAGCGACCTCGTCCAACGCAAAGCGACCAGCGTCGTCATCGCTGCGCTGGAGATGGCCGATGCCACCACGCGGCTGGAGCTTTCGGAGCTGATGAATCTGTCTGTGCTCGACACCGTGGCCATCGCCCGGTGCCGGACGTTGATCGCCGCATCGGGCGCACCCGAACACATCGAGGCGATGATCGCCGATCGGGTCGACGCAGCCATTGATGCGGTCGGCGAGCTGGCGCTGGATGGTGCGCGCCGCTCGGCACTGGAGCATATGGCGCTGTTGTGCACGGCACGGCAGCTGTGACGAGGAGAACGATGCGCACCGTCGTAGGACGCACCGATCATGTCGTGGTCGTCGGTGCCGGACTGGCCGGCCTGTCCGCCGCGCTACACCTAGCGGGCCGGGGCCGCGCGGTAACCGTGGTCGAACGCGAAGTCGTGCCGGGCGGGCGGATGGGCAGGCTCGATCTCGACGGCTACCGCATCGATACCGGACCGACGGTGCTGACCATGCCGGAGCTGATCGATGATGTCTTCGACGCGGTGGGGGAGCGCACGCGGGACAGGCTCGATCTGCTTCCCGTCACCCCGGCCTATCATGCGGCCTTCGCTGATGGGCGCACCCTGGATGTCCACAGCCACGAAGAGTCGATGGTGCAGGCAGTCACCGAGTTCGCCGGCGCTGCTCAGGCCGCGGGCTACCGCAGGTTGCGCGACTGGCTGAGCCGGCTGTATGCGGCCGAGTTCGATCGGTTCATCGCGGCGAACTTCGACTCGCCGCTGTCGATGCTGACCCCTGCGCTGGCCCGGCTCACCGCATTGGGAGGCCTGCGCCGCTGGGATCGCAAAGTCGCCGAGTTCGTCACCGACCCAGATCTGCGGCGGGTCTTCACCTTTCAATCGTTGTACGCCGGTGTCGCACCTGATCGAACCCTGGCGGCGTACGCGGTGATCGCCTACATGGATACCATCTCCGGCGTCTATTTCCCGCGCGGCGGAATGCGGGCACTGCCCGATGCGCTCGCGGCCGCCGCGACGGCGGCCGGTGTGCGATTCCGCTACGGCGCCGCGGTGACCGAATTGGTGCGCTCCGGTGGCCGGGTGACCGCCGTGCACACCGACCAGGGCGAGCGAATCGGTTGTGATGCGGTGGTATTGACAACCGAACGACGTCGAAGTCACCAGCTGCTCGGGCACCGCTCCCGCCGCCCGATCGCGGTACGTCCCGCGCCGTCCGCGGTCGTATTACACGTTGCCGTCGATCATCTACCGGCGACCTCGCACCATTGCTTGCTGTTTGGCGCCGGCTGGCACAGCGTGTTTCGCGACATCATCGAGGGCGGACGGGTCATGTCCGATCCTTCGCTGCTCCTCACCCGACCCACCGTGACAGATGCGAGCCTGGCGCCGCAGGGACGTGATCTGCTCTACATCCTGGCTCCGGTGCCGAATCTTGTTCGGGGAGAAATCAATTGGGACCATAGCGGGACGTTGTACGCGGACCGCCTGCTCGATACCGTGCAACGCAGACTGGGTCCGGGGCCGTTGCGCGGTATGGAACTGCTGAGGGTGGTCACTCCGGCCGACTGGGCGCGCCAGGACATGCTCGCGGGGAGCCCTTTCGCGTTGGCGCACACCTTTGGACAGACCGGCCCCTTCCGGCCTGCCAACATGATTCGCGGCATCGACAACGCGGTTCTGGCGGGTGGGTCGACTGTGCCCGGTGTGGGGATTCCGCCAGTGCTCATCTCGGGGCGCCTTGCGGCAGAACGGATAACCGGCCCAGGATTCGGCACCGGCCCAGCCCTGTCGCCGCAGCAGTCCTTCGCCGATCGGATCACGCGATGATGCGCGCCGAACTCGACGCCGCCGGCATCACTGATCCCGCTCTGCGGCAGTCGTACCAGCGCTGCCGCGAGCTCAATGCCGAGCACGGCAGGACCTTCTTCCTCGCCACTCGCCTGCTCGCACCCGATCAGCGCCCCGCGGTGCACGCGCTGTACGGCTTCGCCCGGCGTGCGGACGACATAGTGGACCAGCGCGACCCGCGACTGACCACGGTCGACCGCGCTGCTCGATTAGATAGGCTGACACGGCAATTCGCCACCGCCGACACCGGCGGCGATCCGGTGCTCGCAGCGGTGCTGCACACCGCGGGGGCGTACCACATATCCGATCGGCTGTTCGACGCCTTTCTGGCCTCGATGCGCATGGATCTGTGCATCACCGACTATCCGGACCGCGCGGCGCTGGATCGGTATATCCACGGCTCGGCAGAGGTGATCGGGCTGCAATTGTTGCCGATTCTCGGTGTTGTGGATGCGGGCGCGGCGCCGTACGCCGCCGCGCTCGGCAAGGCCTTCCAGCTCACCAATTTCCTGCGCGATGTCGATGAGGATCTGGCCCGTGACCGCGTGTACCTGCCCGCGGACGAACTGGCCGCGTACGGGGTGGACAGGGAGCTGCTGTCCTGGTGCAGACAACACCGCCGAGTCGAGCCGAGGGTGCGGCGCTCGCTCGCGGCACAACATCAGATCACCAGGGATATCTACGAATACGCGCGGGGCGGGATCGCGCTGTTGGCCCCGCGGTCGCGGCCGTGCGTCACGACAGCGCTGCTGCTGTACTCGGAAATCCTCGACCGCATCGAGGACAACGACTTCGAGGTGTTCGGCCGCCGCGCCACCGTCGGCACCGGGCGCCGGGTCCGGGTCGGCGCCCGCGGTATGTTCCGGGCGTGGCGGGCACGCCACAGCAGCGTGCCCTCACAGCTCGTCGAGGATCCATGAACCAGCACCCGCATCGGGACCCACGTGAACATCGCTGAAGGAGCGCACATGGACCGCTGGCACTATCTGCTTGTTCTGGGCGTCTGCCTGGTGTCGACCGCACCATTGGAATTCCTCGGTCCGGGTGTCTACCGCAGACCCAGGCTGTTGCTTGCTGCCCTGCCGCCCGTCTGCGCGTTCGTGATCTGGGATCTGGTGGCGATCGCGACCGATGTCTGGACCTTCGGCCCGCGCTACCTGCTGGGAGTACGGCTGCCCGGCGCAATGCCGGTGGAGGAATTCCTGTTCTTCCTGGTCGTTCCCCTGTGTGGACTGCTCACCTTCGTGGCGATCCAGTCCCTGCTCGACCGCCGTGTTCACAACGGTGCGCGGCCGACGCGGCCGTGGCGATGAGCGTGACCGGCATCGGTTACACGCTGCCCGCGGTCGCGGCGGTGGTCATCGTTTGTGTCGCGGAGTGCGCGGTACTGGGGACCGGGCTGTTCCGGCGGCCCGCCTATTGGCTGACGATGGTGATCGTGCTGGGGTTCCAGATCCCGGTGGATGGATGGCTATCCAGACTCGACGCCCCGATCGTGCTGTACAACCCGAAACACATTCTCGGACTTCGATTCCCGTGGGATATCCCGGTGGAGGACTTCTTGTTCGGTTTCGCTTTGGTGACATCGGTGCTGCTCGCCTGGGAGCGGGCACGGCAGCGACGTGAAGGTGCGCGCCGATGAAGAAGGACGGTTCCGGACTCGGTCGCGATCCGCGGCGGGCACAGTATCCGGCCGCGGCCGGGCGGCTCGACGTCGGCGATGCCGGGCGAGCGCCGAGGGCGATCGTGGTCGGCGCGGGCATCGCCGGCCTGGCAGCCGCGACGGGTCTGGCCGAACGAGGATTCCAGGTCGAGGTCATCGAGCGGGAACGGTATCTGGGCGGACGGGTCGGCGGCTGGACCGAGCAGTGGGCCGATGGCACCAGAGTCGGCATGAATCGCGGCTTCCACGCCATTTTCGCCCAGTACTACAACCTGCGCAAACTCTTGACACGCGGAGATCCGGAACTGCGCGGTCTGCGCAGAATGGACGACTATCCGCTGATCGATGCCCAGGGCCACCGCGACACCTTCCGCGGCCTGCCACGCACGCCACCGTGGAACGCGCTCGCCTTCGCCCTGCGCAGCCCCACCTTCCGGATCGGCGACCTGCTGCGCATCAATGCGCGTACCGCGGCGCCGCTGGCAGCGGTCTCGGTGCCACAGATCTACCACTGGCTCGATCACATGGACGCGCACACCTTCCTGCGCGACATCAATTTTCCTGACGCGGCCCGCCATTTGGCCTTCGAGGTGTTCTCGCGCAGCTTCTTCGCCGAGCCCGAGCACACGTCCGCCGCGGAATTGGCGACGATGTTCCACATCTACTTCCTGGGCTCCAGCGAAGGACTGATCTTCGATGTGGCGCGGGAGAATTTCGATGTCGGTCTGTGGCAGCCGCTCGCGGAATATCTCACCGCTCCCCACATACCGGGCAGACCGGGTACGGTCCGATTCCACACAGGTGTGACGGTCGATCGTATCGACCCGGCGGCAGCCGGCTTCGCCGTTGTAGACGACTCCGGAGCCAGCCTGCCCGCTGACGCGGTGGTGCTGGCCGCAGATGTCGCCGGGCTGCGCCGCATCGTCGCCGCGTCGCCGGCGCTCGGTGACCACACATGGCGTATCCAAGTGGCCGAATTGGGCACCGCACCGGCTTTCGTCGTGTATCGCCTGTGGCTGGACCAGCCGGTAGGTCCCGATCGGCCCGGCTTCCTCGGCACCGGCCAGCTGGATCCGCTCGACAACATCAGCGTGCTGGACCGATACGAACGTCAGGCCACAGAATGGGCGCGCGAAAACGACGGCAGCGTCGTGGAACTGCACGCATACGCGGTAGCAGAGCAGACACCACCCGCGGCGACCCAACAGAACCTCCGCGATCGGCTGCTGGCGCGACTACACGACCTCTACCCCGAGACCTCGGGCGCCCGTGTCCTCGGCGAGACGGTCCTGTGGCGCCAGGATTGCCCGCGTTTCGCCCCGGGCGACTTCGCCCGCCGCCCCGGTGTGACGACCCCGCATCCGCGGCTGGTGCTCGCCGGAGACGGTATCCGAGTCGATCTTCCGGTGGCGCTGATGGAACGAGCCGCGACCACCGGATGGATCGCGGCCAATACTCTGCTGCGCCAGTGGGGCGGCGCCGGGCACACCCTCCAGACTGTTCCCGGCCACGGCCGATCGGCCATGCTGCGTACGCTCGCGACTCGCGACAGGCAACTGCGATGAAAAAGCCCACCGAAATCGTGAAATTGCCGCACTTTCCACTACAACGGTTCTCACCGGAACAATGGTCACAGCAGCGACCCACCTACCAGGATGCGGATCCCAGCCTCATCGCGGCGGCGCTGCGCTGGTCACAGCGGCGGCCCTCAGGCAATTGGTACGTCTTCGCCGCGAGCCACAGTGTGCGGCGCGACCGCCCACTCGGCACCACCGTCGCCGGGGTCGAGGTCGTGGCATGGCGCGATGAACACGACCACTTGCACGTCGGCCCCGGAACATGCCCGCATCTGGGCGCGCCGCTGGCCACGGCGGCCATCGAGAATGACGCACTGATCTGTCGCTGGCACGGCCTGCGGGTCGGCGCGACGACAAGTGGCTCCCGATGGTGCCCGTTCCCCAGTTACGACGACGGCATTCTGGCCTGGGTACGACTGGACGCTGTCGGAGAGGAAAACCCGACCGACGCCCCCTTCCTCGCCCCGCGCCCTGCCGACACCACAGTGCACTCGGTGACCTGTCTGACCGGAGTCTGCGAGCCGCGTGACATCATCGCCAACCGTCTCGATCCGTGGCACGGTTCCTGGTTTCATCCACATTCGTTCGCACGTTTGGACGTGACACAGACGCCGCCGCGCGAGGGGATCACCGAGGAAAACCACCGCTTCGTGCTCACCGCCATCTTCCGGGTCGCTCGCGGGCTCGGGGTGCCGGTCGCGGCCGAGTTCACCTGCCCCGACCCCCGCACCATCGTGATGCGCATCGTCTCCGGCGAAGGAGCCGGGAGTGTGGTGGAAACCCACGCCACCCCAATAGGTTTCGGTTCCGAAGGCCGAGCACGCACTGCGGTGATCGAAGCGGTCGTGGCGACCTCGAACCGGCCGGGGTTCCGGTATTCGCACCGAATACTGCCCGTGCTACGCCCACTGATGAATCACGCCGCGGCACGCCTGTGGCGCGACGATCTCGCCTATGCCGAACGCCTATATCACCTGCGCACTCAGCATCGATAGCCATCGGGCTCGCACCCGGTCCAGCCGCACCTGATCCCCATCGCGCACCTGGCCGGTGAGCCCGTCAGCCAGCAAGACCACCTCGAATTCGGGGGTAATGAAGCAACCGGACGGTCGCGCCCCGGTCACCGGCCTGAAGGACTGATCCGCCGCCGGGATCTGACCACGGCAACCACCGAGGCGTCCGCAGGCTGAGCGGCAGCGCCCTGATCGCCGCTTCCCTTGGCCGAAAAAATCTATAGTGGAAGCTCTAGACATTCCGTATGCGGGTGTGTAATTTCACTGTCGTTCAAGTGAGAGATCGAGTGACTGGGCAGGTGAACTGCCTGGTATGCGGTACCCCCCGTCCCCTCCGAAGCAGGCGAGAATCCGGCTGGCCCTCTGGCTGCGGACCGCCGCCGGAGGGGCGGGGCACAGCAAGGCAAGGATCTTCGCAGGCAGGACCCGTACACATGGAGGTGGTGGCCACTGAGTAGTCGCAAGCCTGTTCCACGACCCGAGACGTCTCGGGTGTGGTTTACGCCATCGGCCCTTGGGCGCCGGTGAACAGTTCGACCCTTTCGGATACCTAGATCCCAGGCCCCGGCGCACACG
>NZ_JBHWHH010000188.1:0-13846 GCF_042732555.1 Nocardia sp. NPDC059764 | reverse complement strand
TAATCGCACCGGGCCCCTTGGCATTCCGCTAAGCGGAAACTGATCAGCCGAGACTGAAGGGCTGACCCCACAGCGTGTAGGCGGTGATCACATGATCGGTCTCGACCTGAACCGCGATGAACGAGCGCGCCTGCGCGTAGCCGCCGCAGCCGTTCAGGTTGATGGTCTCGTCCGACCACGTCACCGAACCGGAGTTACCCGAGAACACGTTGCGCTTGTAGTGCGCCTCGCTGCCGTAATCGTCGGGCGCTTCCAGATCCAGGACGTAGAACGCCTGCGACTGGCCGGGGCCCAGGGTCAGGTTGCCGCCGACATTCGCACCGGCCGACGGGCTCGAGCCGTCGTAGTTGGCGCCCGCGCTCGAGTCGCCGCTGGCGCCGCCGCCGGAGATGTTGACCTGGCAGCCGACCACGTAACCGGGGACGATCTTGCCGCCGGCATTGCCGTGGGTGCCCGACAGCTCGACGCGCGCGCTGCCCGAGACCCAGGCGTTGCGGTGCAGCGGGGTCGCGCCCAGCGACGGGTTGATATTGGCCGACTCGCCGGTCATGGAGATGGTGACGATGGTGCCGTCGTCCATGGTCTCGGTGATGGAGCCGCCCGGCAGCGGCACGAAGGTGTCGGCGTTGGCCGCACCCGTGGAGAACAGGCCCAGGGCGGCGGTGGCGACGGCGCCGATCCCGGCGGCCCGCGCCATGGTCTTGCGAACGTTCATGATGGTTTTCCCTCTAAGGTCGAATTCGCTTGCGCGAGAGATGAATCGGGTGTCTGACCACACGTCAGCCGAGGCTGAACGGCTGCCCGTAGAGGGTGGTCTTCGAGTAGTGGTCACCGATGATCTCGACCACGGTGTAGGCGCGCGCCTGGGCGTAACCCGCGCAGCCCTGCACGTCGACCGGCACATCCTTGTAGTCGATGGAGTAGCGACCCGCGTCGAGGACGTCCTTGGAGTTGATCTGGAGGAAGGTCACCTGGCCGGGGCCGAGGTTCAGACCGATGGAACCGCCGGCATTCGCGCCGGTCAGGCTCACGCCGCCGGAGATGCCGGCGGAGATGGCGTTGTCGGCGATGTTCACCTGGCAGCCGATGATGTAGCCGGTGTTGACCTGCGACGCGCCGTGCGTGGAGGAGTTGTTGGTGCCCGGGCCGTTGGTGGGGCCGTTGTTCGGGCCGACCGTGCCCGCGGGGGTCTCGGTGACGTCGGCGACGACCTTGCCCGAGAGCCAGGCGGTGCGGCCCGCGCCGTTCGCCGACAGCGACGGCGAGATGACGGCGTGCTCGCCGAGACGGTTGATGGTCACGCCCGCTCCGACCTTCTGACCGTCCGGCAACGGTACGAAGGTGTCGGCGTTGGCGGCGCCGGTCGACAGCAGGCCGAAAGCCACGGAGGCGGCTGCGCCGATACCCGCGGCACGCGCGGTCCAACGCAAACCGGCAGTCCGGTTCTCGCTCATTGTTCCCTCATCAGTTTTTTTGCGGACAACCCCGACCACCGGGGTTGAAGAGGGCCCACTACGGCACAGAACTCGGCAGGAGCAACTATCAAGCGCGCTGCTCATTTTCTATGCAGCCGTAGCTTTGTTGACCCGGAAGAGACTTTAGCCACAACAGCTACTGATTGGCAACAAAGAGATATAGGACGCGTCAAATCACGGCCTCCGAGATACGGCTAATTCTCGGCAGCCGTGATGTAAACGAATCTCAACCGTGATGGGGCGGCTTCTGCGCGCGCAGCCAATCATCGGAGGACTGAACGGAATCCGGCTCGGGAGTGCGCTCGTCCTTGGTCGTGGACGGCAGCTCGTCGCCGAAGACGCGCGCGAGCCGGGCGCGTTCGGCGGGGGTCAAACGACGAGACCCCGCCCGGCGCTCGGCCGGACGGGGCGACTCGGGTGAATCAGGTGTGTCGGCGTCGGTCATTCCGACAGACCGGACAGTTCATCGATGACCTTGCTCGCCAGCGGGCCCAGGGTGGCCATGCCGTCCCGGACCGCGGCGCGCGAACCCGGCAGGTTCACCACCAGCGTGCTGCCCGACACCCCGGCCAGACCGCGCGACAGGCCCGCGTCCAGCGAACCCGAGGCCAGGCCCGACGCCCGCAGCGCCTCGCTGATCCCGGGCAGCACCCGGTCCAGCACCTCCTCGGTGGCCTCCGGCGTCACGTCACGCGGGGACATGCCGGTGCCGCCGACCGAGATGACCAGGTCGACACCGCCGATCACCGCGGTATTGAGGGCATTGCGGATCTCCACCTCATCGGCCGACACCGACACCGAGGCGTCCACCAGGAACCCGGCCTCGGTGAGTAGCTCGGTGACCAGCGGACCCAGCGAGTCCACTCCGCCATGGGCGGTTCGATCGTCGACGACCACGACAAGAGCACGGCCCGCCACAGCGGCATCGATTTCCATGGTGCTCACCGTAGCGCCCTTGTCCGACAACAGCTCCCATCCCCCGTCGGAGGTGACACGGATCGCCGGTACCGGTTCCCTGCCATTGACACGGTTGCTCATCGTCCGCCCTCCGCGGCTGCTTCGCCGAGGGTGACCTCGACGGTCTTGGGGTTCTTGCCCTGGTCGTCGGTGTAGGTCACCTTGACCTTGTCGCCGGGCCGGTGCGAGCGCACCCCGGCGATCAGTGAATTGCCCGAGTCCACGATCTGGTCGTCGATCTTGGTGATGATCGCGTTCTTCGGGATGCCCGCCTTGGCGGCCGGGCCGTCGGGCGACACGTCCATCACGCGCGCGCCGTTCACATCGTCCTGCGCCCGCACGGTCACACCGATCTGGGCGTAGGTGGCCTTGCCGTTCTTGATCAGCTCGTCGGCGACGCGACGCGCGGTGTCCACCGGGATCGCGAAGCCCAGGCCGATCGAGCCGCTCTGCGCGCCCGCCGACTCGGCGGTGCCCATGGTGGCGATGGCGGTGTTGATGCCGACCAGCTTGCCGTTCATATCGACCAGCGCGCCGCCGGAATTGCCCGGGTTGATGGCCGCGTCGGTCTGGATCGCGTCGATGACCGTGCCCTGCGAACCCGGCTCGCCACTGGTGGAGACCGGGCGGTTCAGCGAGGAGACGATACCGCTGGTCACCGTGCCCGCCAGGCCCAGCGGCGAACCGATCGCCACCACGGCCTGACCCACCTGCAGATTGCCGGACTGACCCAGCTCGATCGGCTTCAGATTCGACTTGCCGGTCACCCGGATGACCGCGATGTCGGACACCGGGTCCGCGCCCACCACGGTGGCCGGGGCGGTCGAGCCGTCATTGAACGCCACATCCATCTTGGCGTTCTGGCCCGCGCCGCTGACCACGTGATTATTGGTGAGGATCAGCCCGTCCGAGGACAGAACCACCCCGGAGCCCTCGCCCTCGGCCCGCGCGCCCGCGACCCGGATCATGACCACGCTGGCGAGCACCTTCTGCGCCACCGCCTGCACCGAACCCTCCGGGGCGGGCGCGGCCTTGCCATTGCCCGCGGGCTGATCGAGCGCATTGCTGACCGTGCCGTGATCGCTGCCGTGCGTGGCCAGCGCGCCCACCGCGCCACCGATACCGCCGCTGAGCAGCGCCAGCACGACCGCGCCCGCGACCAGACCGGTGCGGCCGGACCGCTTCGGCCCCGGCGCGCCGCCGTACGCGAGACCCGGCTCACCCGGCACCCCGGGCCCACCCGGACCACCGGGCACGGCCGGAATCACCTGCGTCGGATGCGGACCCGCCGCATACGCCGGAAGCTGCCCCGTCGAATACGCCGACTGCTGCCCCGTCGAATACGCGGGCTGCTGACCCGTGGCGTAAGGCGACTGCCCCGCCCCGGCGACAGGCTGCTGTCCCGTGGCGGGCGTGGGCTGCTGCCCGGCCGCGTACCCGGCCCCCGACGCCGCGTACGCCTGCCCGTAACCCCCGCCCGGAATCTCCCCGGTCGACGGAGTCCCACCGCCGTACTGCTGCGAATAAGGCTGTGCGCCACCGAAAGCCGCCCCATAGGCGGGACCGCCCTGCGGCGCGCCGAAACCCGCCGGGGCCGCACCGGGCAGCACCTGGGTGGCCGGATCGACCGCACCCGAACCCGGTTGCCCCGCAACGCCGTACGCCGCTCCGGCCGGACCACCGAAGGCCGGTGAACCGGCGGGCGGCTGCGCGCCCGCGGCGGGCTGATCGGCCCGGGGATCGCCGCCCTGAGCCTGGGGCGCTCCGCCGGAGAATGATTGCGCCGCACCGAAACCGGGCGCGCCGGGCGTACCGGGAGCACTCGACGCGGGACCCGCCGCGGGCGCTCCGGGATGGCCGGGCTGCGCCGGGGGCGGGAAGGCACCGGGAGCCGAACCCGGGCCGGCGGGCGCGAAGCCGTTGAAGGAGTCGGCGGCGGGAGCGCCCGCGCCCGCGGGATCGCGCTTCGGCAGGCCCGACGCGGTGGTGTCGGACCCGGCGGGCTGCCCGCCGGCGGGCCCGGAGGGTGCGCCGGCCGCGGCGGCGTTGTCGGCGGCCTGGCCTTCGGGCTCGGTGCCCCGCTGGTTCGAATCCTCGGTCATTTCTCGTTTTCTCCTCGAGTCTCGTCGCCAAGCCTGGCGGGAACGACTGAGAGTGGACTGAGACCGTGCTTGCTTTTCGCCGAGCTTTCCGGGTTCAGTTCTCCGCCTCGGCGGGCAGGGGCTGTGCGCTTTCTCCAGGCAGAACGATACGGATCAACGCGCCCCCTCGGTCGGAAGTGTCGATGTTGATGGTGCCACCGTGTTTGGTCACCACCTGCTTGACGATGGCCAGGCCGAGCCCGGAGCCGGGCATGGAGCGCGAGGCCGTGGTGCGGTAGAAGCGCTCGAACACCAGCTCGCGTTCGGCGGGCGGGATGCCGGGCCCGGCGTCGTCGACGGCGAACTCGAGCAGTCCGCGCCCGTTCTCGCGCATGGTGACGAACACCTGCGCGCCCTCCGGACTCCACTTGGCGGCATTGTCGAGGACATTGAGCAGGGCACGTTCCAGGCCGGGTTCGTCGCCGTAGACGAACCAGGGCCGCAGCTGGGCCTCGAAGTCGATTCCGGTGCGCCGCCGCCGGACTCGCTCCAGCGCGCGTTCGGCGATCTCGCCGAGGTCGATGCGCTCGTACACGGTTTCCGGGGCGTCCTCGCGGGCCAGGTCGACCAGGTCGCCGACCAGTGTGGACAACTCCTCGATCTGGGCCATCACGTCCGAGCGCAGTTCGGCCATGTCCTCGTCGGGGATGCGGGGCGCGCCCGGCCGGGAGGAGGCGATGAGCAGTTCCATATTGGTGCGCAAAGAGGTCAGTGGCGTCTTCAGCTCATGGCCGGCGTCGGCCACCAGGCGGCGCTGTCGTTCCCGGGATTCGCCGAGGGCGCGCAGCATGGTGTTGAAACTCTCCGTGAGCCGGGCCAGTTCGTCGTCGCCGGTGACCGGGATGGGGGTCAGGTCGTCGGTGCGGGCGATGCGTTCGGTGGCGGCGGTGAGCCGGGCGATGGGCCGCAACCCGGTGCGGCCCACGGTGGTTCCGGCCGCCGCGGCCACGATGACCCCGCAGCCGCCGACCACGAACAACAGCCAGGCCAACCGGTCCAGGACTTCCTTGGTCGGTTGCAGCCGCTGCGACACCACCAGCGTCGACCCGGAGTGGGTGCGGCGGGCCAGCACCCGCTGATCGTCGACGGTGCGCAGCGAGAACCCGATCTCGCCGCGGGCCACCTGCCGTTCCTGATTGCCGATCGGCGGAATCGTGGTCTGCGGCGGCACGTACTGCGACTGGTCCGCGAACACCAGCGCCACCCCGACATCGCTGGAGTAGAGCCCCGCGAACACCAGCGACTGGAAGCCGAGGCTGTCGAGGTTGTTGTCGATCATCACCGAGGCGCGGGCCCGCAGCTGCGAGTCCACGTCGGCGTACAGCGACCGGGCCACCATGGCGTAGGCGGCGATGGAGGTGAAGGCGACGGCCACGGCGACCACCGAGGCGGCCAGCAGCGTCACCCGCCAGCGCAGCGACACCGAACGGGTCAGCGGCATCGGCGGCCGAAGTCCGTCGTTCTCCGTCCGCGATCCGAGTCCGGCGACCGCGGTCCGCCGGGGAACGGCTCTACCCACGAGCGCCCTGCCTACGGAGGAGTCTCGCGCAGCACGTAACCGACGCCGCGCACGGTGTGGATGAGCCGCGGCTCACCGTCGGCCTCGGTCTTGCGGCGCAGGTAGCCGATGTACACCTCGAGCGCGTTGCCGGAGGTGGGGAAGTCGTAACCCCACACCTCCTCCAGGATGCGGCTGCGGGTGAGCACCCGGCGCGGGTTGGCCATCAGCATTTCCAGCAGCGAGAACTCGGTGCGGGTGAGGCTGATCGGACGTTCGCCGCGGGTGACCTCGCGGGTGACGGGGTCGAGCGAGAGGTCGGCGAAGGACATGGCCTCGGAGGAGGCGTCGACCGGGTCGCCGGCGGTGCGGCGCAGCAGGGCGCGCAGCCGGGCCAGCAGTTCCTCCAGCGCGAAGGGCTTGGGTAGGTAGTCGTCGGCGCCGGCGTCCAGCCCGGCGACCCGCTCGGACACCGAATCCCGTGCGGTGAGTACCAGAATCGGCAGATCGTCGCCGGTGCTGCGCAGCCGGCGGCACACCTCGAGCCCGTCCAGCCGGGGCATCATGACGTCCAGGACCAGGGCGTCGGGTCGCTGACTGGCGGTCTTCTCCAAGGCGTCCAGACCGTCGACGGCGAGGTCGACGGTGTACCCGTTGAAGGTCAACGAGCGACGCAGCGATTCACGAACCGCGCGGTCGTCGTCGACTACCAGAATGCGCATGGCCACCAGTCTGCCCACAACGACTGAGAGTCCACTGAGAAGGGCCCCTCCGACACGCCGGGTGGGTGAGGCAGATGACCTGCGTGTTTTACGAACGGCCGATGCTGAGTGGTTGCAGTGTCACCTAATTCGACGCGAAAGCCGTTGTGGCAAGCCCGCATTCGGAGGCTTATACACTACGTCCTCCGAATTGCCGTTACTCAGCTCACGCGGTATGTTGCAGGCCGGAAAAGAAGACCCTTAGTTGGTTCTGCGCGGGCTCGACCCCAAAGCCGTACAACCGCATACGTACCCGGGGGTCAATCGTGAAGCGGAGGCGACGGAAGCGGGATGGAAGCAGCACCCCGGTCGTGGCAATTCAGCCTGTCCAACTGGCCCGTTACCCGCAAGGTCGGCATCGTGCTGGTGCTCCCGGTGCTTCTGGCCGCGACCTTCGCGGTACTGCGCATCAACAGCGAATTGCAGACCATCTCCAAACTGAGCGCGGCCTCGGAGCAGATGGACGTGCTCCGCCCCACGGTCAAATTCCTCACCAGCACCAATGAACTCGCGGTCGCCGCCATCGTCGGCGGCAACCAGGACGTGGACGCCGACCTCGACGCCGCCACCGCCAAGTTCGACCAGGCCCAGGCCGAACTGGAGACCGCGCTCAAGTCCTCCAACGCCGACCCCCGCGTCGTGAAGGAACTGGGCACCGCCATGGCGGTCGCGAAGACCATGCGCAACAGCCTGCGCACCAGCTCCCCCCAGACCATCGGCGATCAGGCCGACGAGGTGCAGACCCGGGCGCAGAACTCGCTCGCGGGCGCGCCCACCGTCGGCGACCTCCGGGTGCAGCAGTCCTTCCTGCAGTTCGGCGCCGCCCTGACCGCCTCGCGCCTGCTCACCCAGGAGCGTGTCATGCTCGCGGTGCCGGGCGCCGGCGCCAACCCCGCGCTGCGGACCAAGCTGCTCACCGCCATCGGCGCCGAGATCACCATGATCGAGGTGTACCGCGGCATGGCGCCGGAATCGGCGCAGAACGCGAACACGCTGAAGGACAATGCCGGCGCCCGCGTCGGCATCCTGATGCAGAACGTGCCCGACCCGGGCACCCTGCCCGCCATGCAGGACTCGCTGCGCGGCAGCGCGGACGCCTACGCCTCCGAGGTCGCGACCGTCGCGGGCACCATGGGCGCCAAGCTGTCCGAGCTCACCACCGAGGCGCGCAACAACGTGCTGCGTGACACCTCCATCGTGATCGGCATGCTGCTGGCCGGTCTCGCGCTGGCGCTGGTGGTGGCCCGCTCGCTGGTCGTGCCGGTCCGCCGCCTGCGGCGAGACGCCTTGCAGGTGGCCCACATCGACCTGCCGCAGGAGCTCGAGGTGGTGCGCGCCGGCGGCGCGACCCCGGAGATCTCGCCGGTCGACGTGCACACCACCGAGGAGATCGGGCAGCTGGCCCGAGCCGTCGACGACATCCACTCCCAGGCCCTCCACCTGGCCGCCGAACAGGCGCGACTGCGCCTGCAGATCGGCAACATGTTCGAAACCCTCTCGCGCCGCAGCCAATCCCTCGTGGAGCAGCAGCTGTCGCTGATCGAGGAACTCGAGCGCGACGAGGACGACTCCGAGCGCCTGCAGTCGCTGTTCCGCCTCGACCACCTCGCCACCCGCATGCGCCGCAACGGCGACAACCTGCTGGTGCTGGCCGGAACCGCGCTGCGCCGTGGCCATCTCGCGCCGGTGCCGCTGTCGGACATGCTGTGGTCCTCGGTCTCCCAGGTGGAGGACTACCAGCGCGTCGAGATCGGCACCGTGCCCGACGGCATCGTGGCCGGTGAGCCCGCCGTCGACATCGAGCACCTGCTGGCCGAGCTGATCGACAACGCGCTGCGCTACTCCCCGCCCACCACGCCGGTCGCGGTGTCGGTGGCGCGCGCGGTGGACGGCGGCTACCTGATCGAGATCACCGACCGCGGCCTCGGCATGAACGCCGACGACCTGCAGGGCATCAACGACCGCCTGGCCTCCGGTGGCGAGGTCAATGTCGAGACCGCGCGCCGCATGGGTCTTTTCGTCGTCGGCCGCCTGGCCAAGCGGCACCACATCACGGTGAGCCTGCGCCGCACCTCCGCCATGGTGCAGCAGCCGGGCATCACCGCCAGCGTGCACCTGCCGGGCAGCCTGGTCTCGCCCGCGCCGGAACGCCTCGGCGACCCGACCGGTCAGTACCCGGTGGCCACGGCCCTGCCCATGCCGCCGTCGGCCCTGGCCTCCGGGCCGATCCCGGCCGCGGCCCTCGCCTCGGGCCCGATTCCGGCCGCCTCCGGGCCGATTCCGCTGGCGCCGGGACAGATTCCGCCGCCCGTCGGACCGATCACCGGACCGAACCCCGTGGTCAACCCGCCGCGGCTGACGCCGGTGCCGAACCTGCCCGAGCCCCCGACCGGCCGCTTCCCGACCACCAGTTCCGGCCTGCCGCAACGCAAGCCGGGCACCGATACCGGTGAGCACCCGATCGTCCCCGCGTTCCCGGAACCGCCGCAGCCGCAGGCCGATCGCTTCTCCGACGGATTCACCGACGCCTTCTCCCCCGACGACGCCCGGGCCTACGGCGCGAGCGCCGTCCGGCCCGAACCCGCGGCGCCGCAGGGGCCCGCCCCCATGAGCTTCTGGGGCGAGGCCGCCGAGTCCACGGAATCGGCCGAGCACAGCACGGTTTCCGAGCAGGCCCCCGGGTCCGAGCCGGACACGGAGGAACCGGCCGGTTACGCGCCGGAGCCGATCGCCCCGGCCGCGGAAACGGTCGCCCCGCTCCCCCAGCGGGTCGCGCCCCAGCAGGTCACGCCGATGCCGCAGCGGGTCGCCCAGGTGCCCGAGCGCCTCGTTCCGGCGCCCGAGCCCGTCGCGCAGGCGCCCGAGCCCTTCACGCCAGCGGCACGGGAGCCCTTCACCCCGGCGGCCGCGTCCTTCGCACCGGCCCCCGGTCCGACCGCGCCGATCACCAACGCCCGCAACGGCGGCTACGTCGAGAACCCCAACGGCCCGGACACCGGCAGCTACTTCGGCAACGGTTTCAGCGCCTTCGGCGACAACGACCGCCCCACGCTCCCGCCCACCGCCGGCCCAGGCAGCGTGAGCGTCGGCGACATCGGCGAAGCCGCTGTTCGAGGCGGCGACAACGCTATTCGCGGCAACGAGGCCGCACCCGCCGGATCCCGTCCGGCGGCGCCGCAGACCGGCCTGCGTCCGGTCGAGGGTGCTCCGACCCCGATCTACCAGCGCATGGTCTCCGAGTGGCTGGTGGAACCAGCCGACGGGCAGCAGACCGGCGCCGCCTGGTCGTCGTCCTCGGACGTCGGCTGGGCCGCGGCCGAGGACGCGGCCAACCCGACCACAACCAGTCGTACCGAAGGCGGCCTGCCGATTCGGCGGCCCGGCGCCCAGCTGGTGCCGGGCGCGGTCGCCCAGGAGGACGACGGTACCGGCCGTGACCCGGAAGAGATCCGCAACAGCCTCAGCAGGCATCTCAGCGGCGTCCACTCCGGGCGGGTCGACTCCCAGTACAACGACGGAGGGCATGCATGACCGACACCCAGAGCACCACAACGGATGAGAATCTGAACTGGCTGGTCACCCGCTTCACCAAGGAGGTGCCCGGGGTCTCGCACGCCGTGCTGGTCTCCGCGGACGGTCTGCTGCAGGCCACCAGCCCGCACCTGCCGTCCGACCGCGGTGAGCAGCTGGCCGCGGTGACGGCCGGTCTGGCCAGCCTGTCCGCCGGCGCCGCACAGCTTTTCGAAGGTGGCAAGGTGATGCAGTCCATCGTGGAGATGCAGCGCGGCTACCTGCTGGTCATGAGTGTCGGCAATGGCTCGCACCTGGCGGTGCTGGCCAACAAGCAGCACGACATCGGCCGCATCGGCTACGAGATGGCCCTCCTGGTCGACCGGGTCGGCTCCGTCGTCTCGGCCACCGCCCGCACTGCCTAGATGAGTCGAACACTGCCTAGATGAGTCGCAAATGACCAATCCTCATGGCGGTGGCGGTAACCGGCCACCGACCACCCGAGTTCGCCCCTACGCGTTGACCTCCGGCCGTACCGAGCCGGCGGTCGAGCTACCGCTGGAAGCGGTCGTCGAAACCCTGTCCTACACCGCCCACTTCGACTGGCCCGCCGGCGACGTGCGCACCGAGATCCTGCGGCTGGGCACGGCCCGGCTCTCGGTCGCCGAGATCGCGGCGCACCTGGGCCGTCCGCTGGGCATGGTCCGGGTCGTCATCGGCGATCTGGTGGTCGCCGGAACCCTGCGTGTGCATTCGACTTTGAGCGATCAGGCGACCTTCGACGAGCGCCGCTCCCTGATGGAGAGGACCCTGCATGGACTCCGCGCCCTATAACGGCGGAGGCTACCCCGCCGGCCCGCACGGGGGGCCGGCGTACACGACCGGGCAGTTCCCGAACCCGGGACTGCAGTACCCGCCGCGGCCGGGCGAGGAGTCGCGCACCGCGTCGACCAAGATCGTCGTGGCGGGCGGATTCGGCGCGGGCAAGACCACCTTCGTCGGCGCGGTCTCCGAGATCGTGCCGCTGCGCACCGAGGCCATGGTGACCGGCTACTCGGACGGGGTCGACGACCTCGCCGCCACGCCCGGCAAGGAAACCACCACCGTGGCCATGGATTTCGGGCGCATCATCCTGCCCGGCAACCTGGTGCTGTACCTGTTCGGCACGCCCGGGCAGCGGCGGTTCTGGTTCATGTGGGACGACCTGATCAAGGGCGCCATCGGCGCGGTCGTGCTGGTCGACACCCGCCGCATCGAGGACAGCTTCGCGGCCGTGGACTTCTTCGAGGCCAAGTCGCTGCCGTTCCTGATCGCGGTCAACCGCTTCCCGGACGCGCCACGCTTCCCGGTCGCCGAACTGCGCGAGGCGCTCAGCGTCCGCGAGGGCGTGCCGATCGTGGACATCGACGCGCGTGACCCGGTCGAGGTGCGGCGGTCGCTGGCCGCGGTCACCGAATACGCGATCGAACGGCTGATGACGGCGCAGCGCGAAACCGCGCAGCGCGGCTGACGTTCGCCCATCCGGGTTCGGGCTTACGAAGGACAGAGGTGTCTGGATGATCTACTTCTCGATGGGCTACTGGGTGATCGCGCTGGCGGTGATCGTGTCGTTCGCAGGGGCGGCCTGCGGGCTGGCGTGCATTCGGCAGTCCACCAAGTCGGTGACCCAGAAGTTCCGGATCGTATGGCTTTTCGTGGCGGCGGTGTCGATCGGCGGCGTCGGGGTCGCGATGCCGGTGTTCGTCTCCATGCTCGGTTTCGACGTGCGCGGCACCCAGCTGCGCTACGACAACCTGTCGATCACGCTGTTCTCGGTGCTGTCGGCGATCACCGTGTTCTTGGCGCTGCTGATCACCGGCAAGACGCTGGTGTGGTGGCGGCTGCTGGTCGCGGCGGCCGTGATGGCCTTCGGGATCGGCGACGTGCACCAGCTGCTGCTGGGCGCCATCCGGATCCAGGGCACCGCAGACCGCGGCCTGGTGTCCACCGTCGCGGTGTACGCGATCGCGTTCGTGCTCGCCGCGCTGACCCTGTGGTTCAGCCTGTGGGTCGGTTCGGTGCCGATGGTGCTGGCCGGCGCGGTGGTGTACGCGGTCCTGGTGACCAGCATGCATTACGCCGGACTGACCGGTTTGCAGGTGCACGTGGACCCGAACGCGCCCGCGCCGCAGGGGAACGTGCTGTTCACCTTCTTCGTGCCGTTCTTCATCATCGGCACGCTGTCGCTGGCGATTCCGATCACCGCCATCCTGGTCGCCCCGGATCGGCGCGAGGCCCGCGCCCCGATCGCGACCCCCGATCCGGCGGTCGCGCACAGCACGTCGCTGCAGGCGGCCTCGCAGCACGCCGCGTCGCAGCAGCAGGGTGCGCGCCGGCCGGAATCGGCGCTCTGACCCGCACTAGCGCGGCACGTCCCGGGGATCCAGCAGACCGAACAGCTCGCCCTGGGGCGCGGCCATGATGGCCATCCGGCCGAACGGTCCGTCGGTGGCGGACATGAGCACGGTCGCGCCCAGTTCCACGGCGCGGGTGAGCCCGGAATCGATGTCCTCGGACTGGAACCAGGTCAGCCAGTAGGGCTGGGCGGGGGCGACGCCGTTCACGCTGTCGTCGTTGATGCCGCCGACCGAGCCGGTCCCGCCGGGCGGGGTGAAGGTGGCGTATCGCGTTGTCTCGTCGTCGAATTCGGCGAAGGCGAACCCGAAGACCGCCGCGTAGAAGGACTTCGCGGCCTCGAAATCGCCGGTGTGCAAGTCGTTCCAGACGTAGGCGCCGTGCTCGTTGTACACCGCGGCGCCGTCGTGGGCGCGTGCCTCCCACACCGCGAACGGCGCGCCGGAGGCGTCGGCGGCCACGAACATGCGGCCGAACTCCATCACGTCGAAAGCGGGCACCAGCAGGCGGCCGCCCGCCGCGGTCACCTGCCGCGCGCAGGCGTCGGCGTCGGCCACCGCGAAGTACGTGGTCCACACCGAGGGCACCCCGGCCTCGGGTTTGGGCCCGATGCCCGCCACCGCGCGGCCGTCCCGCAGCGCCATCAGGTAGCCGCCCGACTCCTCCCCGCCGCCTTGCATGTCCCAGCCGAACAGTCCGGCGTAGAACTCGCCGGCCTTGGCCGGATCGTCGACCTGGCAGTCGACCCAGCACGGTGTTCCGGGCGGCCACGCCTCGTCGCGTACAGGCATTTACGAATCTCCGTTCTCACTCATCAGTGACGCACCTCACAAAGCGCCCCCAGTCAACCACTCTCGATCGATCGCCGCGATGGTTCGGATTCGGCTCCCGGCGGCACCGCCGTCGAATTACAGTGGGAGTCATGCGTTTCGGGCTGGACTACGCCGCAGGTCGGCCCGCGCCGAGTGCCATCACGGCCAACGGCTACGACTTCGTGGTTCGCTACCTGCCCGAGGGCGGCCCCTCGCTGCCGGGCAAGCTGCTCACCCCCGCCGAAGCGGATGACCTGCGCGCACAGGGGATTTCCATCGTCGCCAACTGGGAGACCAC
>NZ_JBHWHH010000187.1:0-14036 GCF_042732555.1 Nocardia sp. NPDC059764 | reverse complement strand
GCCCCACCCGGAAAGGTGGGGCCGCAGGCGTGTTCGTGTCGGAGGCGAGTTGCCGAGGTTGATGAACAGGCCGTCCTTGGAGCACATGGACCCGACGGTGGGGTTCGAGGGGGCGGCGTGGCAGGACCAGCCGTCGATGGTGGCCTGGTCGCCGGTGCTGACCTGCCGGGCGTACTTGGTGGCGACGTTGATGGCCTCGGTGCAGCCGACCCGGCCCGCGGCGCCGGCCACGGCGGTGACCGAGCGGCTGCCGCCGCCCGCGTCGGTGACGGTGCCGCAGTCGGCGTCGGGGAGCGCGGCTCCGCTGGTGGTGGGCGGGGGAGTCGTGGCGGGCGGGTTGGGGGCCGCGCCGCCGCGCAGGCCGATCAGGAAGCCCTCCTTGAAGCAGATGTGCGGGACCGCGGCGTCGGGCTGGGGCTGGCAGGTCCACCCGTCCACCTGGGCGGCGTCACCGGTGCGGGTGGCCTGCACGTAACGGGTGGTGACGGTGATGGCCTCGGTGCAGCCGGGGATGCCGCCGGAGCTGGCGTAGGCGATCACGTTGGCGCCCTGGCCGTTTGCTCCGGTAATCGGTCCGCAATCGACGTCGGCGGCGGTCTGGGAGGGGGGCACCGGCGGGTGGGTCGGGCCGGGATGCTCGGTGGTGGTGCCCGGTGCGGTGGTGGTGCTCGCCGCGACAGTGGTCGACGTGGTGTTCTTCGACGAATCCTTGGAACTGCTACAGGCCGTCATCCCGACGACCAGCGCGGGCGCGGCCGCGAGCAGCGCGATGTGAGCGAATCGCATGGCGAACGATCTCCTGTCCCCGATCGCCACCCCTGGGCGATCGACCTGCCGCTCAGTGTCGCAGGCAAATGTCCAGCGAACGCGTTGTGGCGCGGGGAATGTCGCCGGATGTCAATCGATTTCGCAGTTGCGACACCGCGGCGCAGGTGGGCAACAGACCCGCCTTCGGGGTCGGCTCAGGCGCCGGGCAGCGGTCCGATCCGCACCGCGGTGGTCGTCACCCCGCCCACCACGAACCACAGCCGCAGCGAGGCGGGATGCCCGGCCCGGTCGCCGGGTTCGTACCGGCTGCGCACGCTCACGTGCTGGCGGGCCAGCACCGGCGCCACGTACTCGATGACCGCGCGATGCGGCCCGGCCAGCAGCTTCGGATAATCCACCAGGTACTGCTCCACCGCCTGCCAGTAGGCCGCGTTGTTCACGTGGTTGTACTGGTCGATATCGGTGGCGCGGACCGGGAACGGCAGATCCACATCCGATTCCGGCGGGGTGGGGTCGGTGAGCCAGGGCCGCCAGCGCAGCCGGTGCTCATCGGTGGTGCGGGCGAGTTCGGCCAGGCCCTCGTCGCTGATCCGGGTCGGCATATTGGTGAACTCGTTGATATTGATCCAGAAGCCCTCGGTCTCGATCAGGCCGCCGTTGTCGCTGGTGATGCGCACCCGCATATTGGTCCAGCGGGTCGACATGGCCGAGCACCAGCGGCGCAGCTCCACCCGGTCCGGCCAGTGCACGGGCCGGACCACGTCCACCACCGTGCGCCGCACGATCCAGGCCGGATCGGTGCGGTGGAAGAAGCCGGATTGCATTTCCTCCCAGGCGATGTCCTGGAGGTAGCGGGCCGTGGCGTCGAATCGCAGCCGCTGATACGGGTCCACATCGCCGGCTCGCACCGGCCACGCGGAAGCGAAGCCCATGCCCTCCTGGGGAAGCGGGGCGAGTGGCTCATCGAGTGACACTGGTGCTCCTCGCGCTGCACGGTGTGCCGCATGTCTATCCAGCGGCGCCGGGGGTGCGGCGCCTGCTGACCGAAGTCGGTGACATGACTCTACGGGGCTCGCGGTACCCGTTCGCGTCGAGTCGAAGGAATGCCGGTGCGCTGTTCGAAGGAATGACACCGGGCCGTGCGCCCCGTAGCCTTTCCAGGTGTATCTCCGGTGGGTTCCCGGAGTGCATCCGGCAGTAGGGAGGACGACGCGGGTGGCCGCAGGGGAGAGGGCTGGTTCGCGGTTCGGGCAGTACGAACTGCGGCGGCTGCTCGGGGTCGGCGGCATGGGCGAGGTCTACGAGGCCTACGACACCGTGCGCGACCGGGTGGTCGCCGTGAAACTGCTCGATGTGGACCTGGCCCGGCAGCCCACCTACGTCGAACGCTTCCGCCGCGAATCCCGCACCGCCGCCAAACTCCAGGAACCCCACGTCATTCCGGTGCACGACTGGGGTGAGGTGGACGGGGTTCTGTTCATCGACATGCGGCTGGTCCGCGGCCGCGACCTCAAGGCCTACCTGTTCGAGGAGGGCCCGCTGCCGCCCGAGCGCGCGGTCGCCGTGGTGGAGCAGATCGCCGCCGCCCTCGACTCCGCGCACGAGAACGGCCTGGTGCACCGCGACGTCAAGCCCGCCAACATCCTGCTCACCGGCGACCTGTTCGCCTACCTGGTGGATTTCGGCATCGCGCACACCGAATCCGACGTGCAGCTGACCCAGACCGGCAATGCCATCGGCTCCTTCGCCTATATGGCGCCGGAACGGTTCGAGCACAATGCCTCGGTCTCGCCGAGCGCCGACATCTACGCGCTGGCCTGCGTCCTCTACGAATGCCTGACCGGCGGCCCGCCCTTCCGGGTGGTCGGCAATCTGGCCAATATCCGCGCCCACATGCTGACCCCGCCGCCGCGCCCCAGCGTCCGCACCGGCGTACCGGTCGGCCTGGACCAGGTGGTCGCCATCGGCATGGCCAAGGAGCCGGGCCGCCGCTACGCCACCGCGGGCCAGCTCGCGAGGGCCGCCCGGTCCGCGCTGATGCGTGCCGCGCACGGTGAACCGACCCGCACCACGGTGCCGCCCGCTCCGCCGACCATCGGCAGTCCGGCGGTTCCGCCCGGTCATTCGGAACCCCACTATCTCGATGACCCTTCGGGCCCGGCCGATCCCGCGCGCCCGATGAATCCGCCGGTCGGCGGCCCGGCCCGGGGCTTCGACCCGTCCGGTCCGGTGCGGCATCCGTCCGGACCGCAGCCGCACCCGTCCGCGCCTGTGGACAATTCGCGTGCCGCACAGGCGTTCCCGGCGGGGCCTGTGGATCACTCGCGTGGGATGCCTGTGGACAACTCTCGGGTCGGCCCATCCGCAGGTCCGATGGATTACTCACGCGGAGAGCAGGTCCCGGGGCAGGCGGCCCCGGTCGCTCCGGGCACCGTCGATCCGACGGTGCGACGGCAGACCGTCGCCGGACAGTCGGGGTACCTGCCCGGGTTCGTCGATCGGTCCGCGCCGCGCGAACATCCTTCCGCGCCACTGCCATTGCCGTCCAAGGACCGCGGTTCACTGCCGCTGGTGGTGGGCGCGCTGCTGGGCGTGGTCCTGGTGCTGGGTTCGGTTCTGGCCTGGGTGCTGTTGTCCGGCAACGACTCCGGTGGCGGCGCCGACAATGCCGGTAGCGCTACCACCAAAGCGGCGAACTCGGCCGGGTACACCTCGCCCACCGTCCCGACCACGACGCTGGTCCCACTGAGCGCGAACGTACCCAACTCGGACGCGCAGGGTTTCGACTCGAGCCCACGCTGCGATTCGAGCGACCCGGCCATGGTCATCGGCCGCACCGACCGATCACGCCTGGTGGTGTGCCGCAGCGCGACCGGCCGCTACTACTACAAGGGCCTGCGCATCAGCGATGGCGCGACCATCCAGATCAACGATCCGGTGCCGGACGGCAACGGCGGCTTCACCGTCACCAACCCCACCGACGGCACCCAGTACCGCATCACCGCGTACGGCCTGGTCATCACCAAGGACGGTCAGGTCGCGGCCAACGAATCCATGGTCGAGTACGCCCACCGCTGAGCCCGCTTCCGCGAAAAACCTCGCGTCCGATGGATGATCGTTGGCAGGGTGTGTCCGTATCGGATAGTTTCGGCAGGTATCCGCCGGCGGATTGATCGGAGTTGATCGCGAATGCGCGCAGCCGTGGTGAGCAAGCTGGAAGGCCCGGAAGCGATCGAGGTTCTCGATATTCCGGAGCCGGTCGCCTACCCGGGCGGTGTCGTCATCGACGTGCACGCCGCCGGGATCGCCTTCCCCGACGTGCTCATGACCCGGGGGCTGTACCAGATGAAGCCGCCGCTGCCCTACGTCGTGGGCTGCGAGGTGGGCGGCATCGTGCGGGAGGCCCCGGCGGGCGCACACGTCCAGGCCGGGGACCGGGTGATCGCGCTGACGCTGCTCGGCAACGCCGTCGCGGAGGTCGCGATCGCGCCCGTCGACATGGTCTTCAAGCTGCCCGACAACGTCTCCCTGGAGTCCGGCGCGGGCGTGCTGTTCAACGACCTGACCGTCCACTTCTGCCTGCGCAACCGCGGCCGCCTGGCACAGGGCGAGACCGTGCTGGTGCACGGCGCGGCCGGCGGCATCGGCACCTCCACGCTGCGCATGGCGCAGGCGCTGGGCGCGGGCCGGGTGATCGCGGTGGTCAGCACCGAGGAGAAGGCCGAGGTGGCGCGCGCCAACGGGGCCACCGACGTGGTGCTCACCGACGGCTGGCTGGCCGCGGTCAAGGAACTGACCGGCGGCCACGGCGTCGACATCGTGCTGGACCCGGTCGGCGGCGACCGCTTCACCGACAGCATCCGCTCGCTGGCCTCGGGCGGCCGCGTCCTGGTGGTCGGCTTCACCGCGGGCGACATCCCCACCGTGAAGGTGAATCGCCTGCTGCTCAAGAACGTCGAGGTGATCGGCGCGGCCTGGGGCGAATGGGTCATGAGCCACCCCGGCTACCTGCGCGAGCAGTGGGCCGAGGTGGAGCCGCTGCTGGCGAACGGCAAGATCACCCCGCCGGAGCCGCTGCTCTACAGCCTCGCGCACACCGCCGAAGCGGTCTCCGCGCTCGACAAGCGCACCGCCACCGGCAAAGTCGTCGTCACGCTGCGCTGACCGTGAACCTGTCCACCCGGGTGCTGAACCGGACCCTGCTCCAGCGTCAGCACCTGCTGGAGCGGTCCGCCCTCGGCGTGCACGACCTCTGCGACCACCTGGTGGGCCTGCAGGCTCAGGACATGCTGCCGCCGTTCGTCGCATTGTGGAGCCGCACAGCCGATTTCGACCCCGCCACGGTGTCGGCGGCGCTCGACGACCGCTCGCTGGTGCGAATCACCTTGATGCGCGGCACCATCCACCTGGTCACCCCGCCGGACGCGCTCCGCATCGCCCCGCACATCCAGCCGGAACTGGAGAAGATCCCGTTCCGCAAGGGCTTCAACTACGGCACCCTGGTCGGCCTGGAGCCGGAAGAGGTTCGCGCCCAGGGCGAATCGGTGCTGGGCGATGACCCGACCCCCGCCGCCACCCTGCGCGAGCACGCCGCCGCTCGCTACCCCGACCGCGATCCGGGCGCGATCGTCCAGGCCTGGCTCTACCAGCTGCCCGTCCTCCAGACCCCGCCCCGCGGCCGCTGGGGCGACAGCAGCCGCCCGGTCTGGTCCCGCGTCCAGCCGTGGCTCGGCGCACCCCTCGACCCCGAGTACCCCCTGGAAGAACTGCTCCTCCGCTACCTGCGCGCCTTCGGCCCGGCCACCACCACGGACATGCAGACCTGGTCCAAGCTGACCGGCATGAAAGCGGCCGTCGCGAAACTGGGCGACCGCGTCCGCACCTACACCGACGACCGCGGCCGCACCCTCTACGACGCCGCCGACGCCACCCTGGCCGACCCGGACGCCCCCGCCCCCGTCCGCCTGCTCGGCTGGTACGACAACGCCCTGCTGTCCCACCAGGACCGCACCCGCATCGTCCCCGACGGCAATGCCCCGCCCCTGCGCGCCTTCGCCAACCAGGTCTCCCCGATCCTGGTCGACGGCTTCCTGTCCGGCGTCTACAAGGTCTTCACCAAGGGCGCCACCGCGGCTCTGCGCATCAGCCCGCATGCTGCCTGGTCCACCTCGGATCGTGCCGCTGTAGAGGCGGAAGCCTTTGCCCTGCTGGCCTTCTCGGAGCCGGATCGCGAACCGGCCGTCGAGATCCTCGATCCCGGCGCCGACCTGCGCCCGTGATCAGCGCGCGGCGCGATACGCCGGGGCCTTGCTCGATCCCGACGGCGTGAGCGTCCGCAGCAGCGGCAGCGCGCGGTGGGGGACCACCGTGGACAACACCACCACGCTGTGCGACCGCACCACCGAACTGGTCCGGTCGATGCTCAGCAGCACCGCCTGCAACCCGGCATGCGAATCCGCGCCGATCCGGCACAGCACGTCCCCGGAACCGGTGGTCGCATAGGCCTCGAGCACGCCGGGAATGGCCTCGAGGTCGACGGCGACCGCGTCCAGCGCGCCCTGCGCGATCTCCAGGGTGACGAAGGCCTGCACGTCGAAACCGGCCGCGGTGACGTCGATCTGCGGGTCGTAGGAGGAGATCACCCCCGCCTCCTCCATACGCGCGATGCGGGACTGCACGGTGGCGCGGGCGACCCGGGTGCGGCGGGAGAGTTCCAGGATGCCCGCCTTCTGGTACTCGTGCATGGCGGTGAGGATGGCCAGGTCGAGTTCATCCAGCCGGGCGGGCGTGCGGGACATCGCGGAGCCTCCACTCAGGGGGTCGAGCGGAACCTCCGCTCGTGAGTTCGCTGCTATTCAAATTGTCCAGCACCCGGCTGCGGATGGTGGTGCGATTCACCACAGTGTTCAGTGAATTTCGGCGATATTGCCTAGTGGCGACCGGTGGGCTTTTCCTGATCACATGAGCATCGACGCAGGACACCAGCGCCCGCGGTCCGGCGACCTGCCCGGCGACGACGAACTGCGCCGCCTGGTCGGCCTGATCGACCACGACGCGGCCACGGACCCCTTCCCGGTGCTGGGCTGGGACGCGCTGGTGTGGGTGGTCGGCAATGCCACCCAGACCGCGCACTATCTGCAGTCCGCGTTCGGCATGCGGCTGGAGGCCTACTCCGGGCCCGAGACCGGCAATCGCGACCACAAGGCGTTCGTGCTGCGCAGCGGCGGCGCCCGCTTCGTGGTCAAGGGGGCGGTGGACCCGGCCAGTCCGCTTGTCGCGCACCACGATCGGCACGGGGACGGGGTGGTGGACATCGCGCTCGAGGTACCGGACGTGGACCGCTGCATCCGCCGCGCCCGCGCCCAGGGCGCCACCGTCCTGGTCGAACCGCACGACGAGGGCGACGAATACGGGGTTGTCCGCTCCGCCGCCATCGCCACCTACGGCGACACCCGGCACAGCCTCGTCGACCGCTCCCGCTACTACGGCCCCTACCTGACGGGCTATCAGCCCCGCCGCTCCGCCTACGCCCCGCGCCCCGGGCAGCCGACGCGCATCTTCCAGGCTATCGACCATGTCGTCGGCAATGTGGAATTGGGGCACATGGACCGGTGGGTCGAGTTCTACCGGCGCGTCATGGGATTCGAGAACATGGCCGAATTCGTCGGCGACGACATCGCCACCGACTACTCGGCGCTGATGAGCAAGGTCGTGGCGAACGGCAACCACCGGGTCAAGTTCCCGCTCAACGAACCCGCCCCGAGCCGCAAGCGCTCGCAGATCGACGAGTACCTCGAGTTCTACCGCGGCCCCGGCGTCCAGCACATCGCCCTGGCCACCGGCGACATCCTCACCGCGGTCGACGTGCTGCGCCGCGAGGGCATCGAATTCCTCGACACCCCCGACAGCTACTACGAGGATCCGGAACTGCGCGCCCGCATCGGCCACGTCCGGGTCCCGGTCGCCGAACTCCAGCGCCGCGGCATCCTGGTCGACCGCGACGAGGACGGCTACCTGCTGCAGATCTTCTGCAAGCCCGTCACCGACCGCCCGACCGTGTTCTTCGAGTTCATCGAACGCCACGGTTCCCTCGGTTTCGGCAAGGGAAACTTCAAGGCCCTGTTCCAGGCGATAGAGCGTGAGCAAGAGCTGCGTGGAAACCTCTAGCCACCAATTCCGGTACCGTCCAGACCATGAACTCAGATGGTTCGCGGCCGTCTCGATTCTGGACTGACGGAGCGGGGGAGCGAAGCGGAGGAGCGGAGGAGGGAAGCTGGTAAGACTCGACACCGCGGGGCCGCCAACCCGCCCCGGAGCGAAGCGGAGGGGCAAATTGGGCACCTCGTCAGCGATCGTCGCGGGGTCGGTCCTCGCCTTGCTGCTGTCGGCGTGCGGGGGGACCAAGGATTCGGAGGACACTCCGGGGTTGCGGCCACCGCCCAAAGTGGCGACGCTCGGGCCGTTCGTCGGGGAGTGCGGTCACCTCACCGACGACGAGGTCCGGGACCTGGGCGGGCTCGGGACCCTCACCACCGTCTTCAAGAACTCCACCGGCTGCAATTGGCAGGCGGGTGGAATCAGTTCCTCCAGCGTGACTTTCGCCTCCTACCGCGGCAGCCCCATCGATCGCGAGAAGGCATGGGTGGCCAGCGTCGGCCGCACCCCCGCCACCATCGAGGTCGGCGGGCGCAAGGGCTTCCAGGCGCTGGACCCCAGCAACGCGGTCTGCGATCTCGCGGTGCAGCTCGACGACGACTTCTTCGAATGGTCCATCTCCTACGGCGCGTTCAGCAGCGGCAATCTCGGCAACCCTTGCGACCGCACCCGCAAGATGGCCGAACTGACCGTGCAGCGGCTCGGATGAGGGGGACCGCCATGCCGCGTCGCAGCAAGCTGGCCGTCGCCGCGTCTGTGCTCGCCCTCACCGCGGCGCTGGCCGGCTGCGGCAAGACCGTGCCGGGCACCGCGCTGCCCGCGGGCGGCACCACCGGCACCGGCGGCTCGCCCCGGATCAATACCAACTTCGACAAGCTGCTGCGCGAATGCCAGGTGGTCGCGGTCGACGACATCGGCAAAGCGGTCGGCGACAACATGTATGTGGAGCCGTCGTTCAACGGCGCGGTCTGCATGTGGAATCTGACCGGCGGCGCCGCGGGCAGCGGCATGGTCACGCTCAGCTGGTACGAGCTCGGCTCGCTGGCCAACGAGAAGGCCAACAACGACCGCCTGAAGTATGTGACCAACGACATCACCGTGCAGGGCCGGCGCTCGCTGGAGACGCACCGCCCGAACGATCCGGACTCGTGCGGCGTGAGTGCCCCGGCCGCGGATACCGGCATCGTCGGCTGGTGGGTCAACTACCGCAACGGATCTCGGCACGCGGACCCCTGTGAAGCGGCTCGCAAGCTGGTGGAGTTGACGTTGAACCTGGCTCGATAAGGGCTCTACCAGCCCCGGCGGGGGGACCCTCTTTTGCCCCTCATAGAGCCCACGGGTATCGTGGACCGCTGTGCCCGGAAGCATTCGGGCAAGTTGATGCGCAGTACGTAGGCCAGCGAGAGCGGCTGACCTTTTCAGCGTGCCTTGAAAAGGGCTCCGAGCTGCGTACGACACGCCCGACCCCGTGGCGGCGAAATGCCGTGGGAACTGGGCGGAAAGCTCGAATGACAAAGACATGAAGTTCCAGACACCTGGTTACTAATAAGGAAAGCCGGTCTATGCCAACCATCAACCAGCTGGTCCGCAAGGGTCGCCGCGACAAGGTCGCCAAGACCAAGACTGCGGCCCTCAAGGGGAGCCCGCAGCGTCGTGGCGTGTGCACTCGCGTGTACACCACGACCCCGAAGAAGCCGAACTCCGCGCTCCGTAAGGTCGCGCGTGTTCGCCTGACCAGCGCGGTCGAGGTCACGGCCTACATCCCCGGTGAGGGCCACAACCTCCAGGAGCACTCGATGGTGCTCGTGCGCGGCGGTCGTGTGAAGGACCTCCCGGGTGTGCGCTACAAGATCATCCGCGGCTCGCTCGACACCCAGGGTGTCAAGAACCGCAAGCAGGCCCGCAGCCGCTACGGCGCCAAGAAGGAGAAGAGCTAATGCCGCGTAAGGGTCCCGCTCCCAAGCGTCCCCTGATCAACGACCCGGTCTACGGCTCGCCCCTGGTGACGCAGCTGGTCAACAAGATCCTGCTGGACGGCAAGAAGTCCACCGCCGAGCGCATCGTCTACGGCGCCCTCGAGCAGGCTCGCGAGAAGACCGGCACCGACCCGGTCGTGACCCTCAAGCGCGCGCTGGACAACGTCAAGCCCGCCCTCGAGGTCAAGCCCCGTCGTGTCGGTGGCGCCACCTACCAGGTGCCGGTCGAGGTCCGTCCGGGCCGCGCCAACACCCTGGCGCTGCGCTGGCTGGTCAACTACTCCCGCGCCCGTCGCGAGAAGACCATGGTCGAGCGTCTGGCCAACGAGCTGCTGGACGCCAGCAACGGCCTGGGCGCTTCGGTGAAGCGTCGTGAGGACACCCACAAGATGGCCGAGTCGAACCGGGCCTTCGCGCACTACCGCTGGTGACCTGTGGCCCGGCCCTCCGTTCGGAAGTGCCGGGAGACGAGTCACATGTCGGGCGCGACGGCCGAGCTGTTCGCAAGCGAGGCACTTACGCGTCGCGCCCGACGTTGACACCGAGGGCTCAGGGAAAAACTCCCTGGCTCATCCCGTTGAATCCCAACTAGCTACGAGCGGGGAAGATTTCCGTGGCACAGGAAGTGCTCACCGACCTGAACAAGGTCCGCAACATCGGCATCATGGCCCACATCGATGCGGGCAAGACCACCACCACCGAACGCATCCTGTTCTACACCGGTATCACCTACAAGATCGGTGAAGTTCACGATGGCGCCGCCACCATGGACTGGATGGCGCAGGAGCAGGAACGCGGCATCACGATCACGTCCGCCGCGACGACCTGTTACTGGAACGACAACCAGATCAACATCATCGACACCCCCGGCCACGTCGACTTCACCGTCGAGGTGGAGCGTTCGCTGCGCGTGCTCGATGGCGCCGTCGCGGTGTTCGACGGCAAGGAAGGCGTCGAGCCGCAGTCCGAGCAGGTGTGGCGCCAGGCCGACAAGTACGACGTGCCGCGTATCTGCTTCGTCAACAAGATGGACAAGCTGGGCGCTGACTTCTACTTCACCGTTCAGACCATCAAGGACCGCCTGGGCGCGAAGCCGCTGGTCATCCAGCTGCCGATCGGCGCCGAGGACACCTTCGAGGGCATCGTCGACCTGGTCGAGATGAACGCCAAGGTCTGGAAGGGCGAGACCAAGCTCGGCGAGCAGTACGAGGTCGTCGAGATCCCGGCCGATCTCGCGGAGAAGGCCGAGCAGTACCGCCAGGAGCTGCTCGAGACCGTCGCCGAGTCCGATGAGGCCCTGCTGGAGAAGTTCTTCGGCGGCGAGGAGCTCTCGGTCGAGGAGATCAAGGGCGCCATCCGCAAGATGACCGTCAACTCCGAGCTCTACCCGGTGCTGTGCGGTTCCGCGTTCAAGAACAAGGGCGTTCAGCCCATGCTCGACGCGGTCGTCGACTACCTGCCGTCGCCCCTGAACGTCGAGTCCGTGCAGGGCCACGTGCCCGGCAAGGAGGACGAGGTGCTGACCCGGAAGCCGTCCTCGGACGAGCCTTTCGCGGCCCTCGCGTTCAAGATCGCGACCCACCCGTTCTTCGGCAAGCTGACCTACGTCCGTGTGTACTCCGGCAAGGTCGACTCCGGCGCCCAGGTCATCAACGCGACCAAGGGCAAGAAGGAGCGTCTGGGCAAGCTGTTCCAGATGCACTCCAACAAGGAGAACCCGGTTCCCGAGGCCGTGGCCGGCCACATCTACGCGGTCATCGGTCTGAAGGACACCACCACGGGTGACACCCTGTGCGATCCGCAGAACCAGATCGTGCTGGAGTCCATGACCTTCCCGGACCCGGTCATCGAGGTGGCCATCGAGCCGAAGACCAAGGCCGACCAGGAGAAGCTGGGCACCGCGATCCAGAAGTTCGCGGAGGAGGACCCCACCTTCAACGTGAAGCTGGACCAGGAGACCGGCCAGACCGTCATCGGCGGTATGGGTGAGCTCCAGCTCGACATCTACGTCGACCGCATGAAGCGCGAGTTCAAGGTCGAGGCCAACATCGGTAAGCCGCAGGTGGCCTACCGTGAGACCCTGACCAAGACGGTGGACAAGTACGAGTACACCCACAAGAAGCAGACCGGTGGTTCGGGTCAGTTCGCCCGTGTCATCATCGCGCTCGCTCCGCTGGTCGACGCCGAGGACGGCGCCACTTACGAGTTCGAGAACAAGGTCACTGGTGGCCGCGTTCCTCGTGAGTACATCCCCTCGGTCGACGCCGGTATCCAGGACGCCATGCAGTACGGCGTGCTCGCCGGCTTCCCGCTGGTGAACGTGAAGGCTTCGCTGCTCGACGGCGCCTACCACGAGGTCGACTCCTCGGAAATGGCGTTCAAGATCGCCGGCGCGATGGCCCTCAAGGAAGCGGCCCGCAAGGCCGGTCCGGTGATCCTCGAGCCGCTGATGGCGGTCGAGGTCACCACGCCCGAGGACTACATGGGCGAAGTGATCGGCGACCTGAACTCCCGCCGTGGCCAGATCCAGGCCATGGAGGAACGCAGTGGTGCCCGTGTCGTCAAGGCGCTGGTTCCGCTCTCGGAGATGTTCGGCTACATCGGTGACCTGCGGTCGAAGACCCAGGGCCGGGCGAACTTCTCGATGGTGTTCAATTCGTACGCGGAGGTTCCGGCCAACGTGTCGAAGGAGATCATCGCCAAGGCGACCGGCGAGTAATTCGCTGTCGGGGCGGATTCTCGAGAGTCCGCCCCGCGTGGTCGTCGAACGACCCCCTGTTATACAAACCGCACTGCTGCAAAAAAGCACGCACTAACTAGTCCAGGAGGACCACAGTGGCGAAGGCGAAGTTCGAGCGGACGAAGCCCCACGTCAACATCGGCACCATTGGTCACGTCGACCACGGCAAGACCACGCTGACTGCCGCGATCACCAAGGTGCTGGCTGACACCTACCCGGACGTGAACGCCGCGTTCGCGTTCGACCAGATCGACAAGGCGCCGGAGGAGAAGGCTCGTGGTATCACGATCAACATCTCCCACGTCGAGTACCAGACCGAGAAGCGCCACTACGCGCACGTCGACGCCCCCGGTCACGCGGACTACATCAAGAACATGATCACCGGTGCCGCCCAGATGGACGGCGCGATCCTGGTCGTGGCCGCCACCGACGGCCCGATGCCGCAGACCCGTGAGCACGTGCTGCTCGCCCGCCAGGTCGGCGTGCCCTACATCCTGGTCGCGCTGAACAAGTCCGACATGGTCGACGACGAGGAAATCCTCGAGCTCGTCGAGATGGAGGTCCGCGAGCTGCTGGCTTCGCAGGAGTTCGACGAGGACGCCCCGGTCGTGCGTGTCTCCGGCCTGAAGGCGCTCGAGGGCGACCCGAAGTGGACCGCCTCCGTGCTGGAGCTCATGAACGCTGTCGACGAGTCGATCCCGGACCCGGTCCGTGAGACCGACAAGCCGTTCCTGATGCCGATCGAGGACGTCTTCACGATCACCGGTCGTGGCACCGTCGTCACCGGTCGTATCGAGCGCGGTGTGATCAACGTGAACGAGGAAGTCGAGATCGTCGGCATCCGCGAGAAGTCGCAGAAGACCACCATCACCGGTGTCGAGATGTTCCGCAAGCTGCTGGACCAGGGCCAGGCGGGCGACAACGTCGGTCTGCTGGTTCGTGGTCTGAAGCGTGACGACGTCGAGCGTGGTCAGGTCGTCGTGAAGCCGGGCACCACCACCCCGCACACCGAGTTCGAGGGCCAGGCGTACATCCTGTCGAAGGACGAGGGCGGCCGCCACACCCCGTTCTTCAACAACTACCGCCCGCAGTTCTACTTCCGTACCACGGACGTGACCGGCGTCGTGACCCTCCCCGAGGGCACCGAGATGGTCATGCCCGGCGACAACACCGAGATGACCGTCAAGCTCATCCAGCCGGTCGCCATGGACGAGGGCCTGCGTTTCGCGATCCGTGAGGGTGGCCGCACCGTCGGTGCCGGTCGCGTCACCAAGATCATCAAGTGATTCGCTGAATCACCTGGTGATTCCTTGAATCGCTGACGGACGGCGTCGCTCCGAAAGGGGCGGCGCCGTCTGCCTTTTCGGCGTCCGTCGAGTCGCCGCATGCGAAAGGGC
>NZ_JBHWHH010000186.1:0-14184 GCF_042732555.1 Nocardia sp. NPDC059764 | reverse complement strand
GCACGGAGCCACCCGGCCCGGGTTTTCTATTGGCGCACATAGTCGGTGCCGTTCCAGTGCTGAATCTCGGTGGTGGTCGGCCCCTCCGCGCATGAGGGGGTGCAGTCGTGATGCTTGTACTCGATGGTGAACTGACCATCGGGTCCCGGGCCGAGCAGCCGCGCGTTGTAGCGGTCGATGGATTTCACCGAACCTTTGACCGGCACCAGGGCCATCACCCCGTCGTAGCGGCCGGGGTTGTAGAGCACGAACAGGTTGCCCCCGGCGTCCACCGGAGTGGGCGCGAAATACAGCTCGCTCTTATAGGCGGTCACCACGATGGTCGTGATGTCGGTGCCCTTGGAGTCGGTGACTGCGATGCAGGCGTTGCCGTCGGGCAGGTTCTCGTCGGAGCGTTTGCCGACCAGCGAGATGCGCAGGGTGCCGAGGTCGGGATGGATGACGTCGCGGTAGTCGTTTACATCGCCGGGACAATTCGGGGTCGGTGACTGGGCGGGCAGCCCGGTGCGGTCCAGCCCGTAAGTCGCGGCCAGGAACGCCAGGAATCCACCGGCGCCGTCGCGGCCGTACACCGCGGAGCACACGTCGTCGGCGTCCTGCTGCGCGGCCACCGCCGACGGGATCGCAGTCGCCTTGGGCCGATCGAAGTCGAACACCGCGACCTCGTCCACCACGGTGGGCGAGAAGTCGCTGAACTGACCGGTTCGCAACTTCTTCACCACACTGGCCAGATCGCCGGTGGCGGCCACTCGTCCGCGCATGCTGAAGCTCGGGTGGGCGCGGGAGTTCACGTGGATTTCGAGATCGAGTCCCTCTTGCCCGTTCCCTGCATGCTCGGCGATCGACTGCTCGGGCGGGTACACCAGCTTGGTGCTCGTGGTGACCCCGGCAGGCGAATCGGCCATCGCGATCAGCGTGGTCCGCACCGCGTCGAAGACACACCCGCGGGCGGCATCACGCGGCGCAGGTCCGGCCGGTTGAGTGCGCGCGAACGTTTGGACCGTCCGCAACGACGACACCACGAATCCCGTTGAAGCACTCTTCGTCGCCGAGCATCCAATCAACCCCACCGCCAGCAGGATCACACCAGCAGCCACTACACGCTTCACCGAACCCACCCCTCCCGCAGACGAGTTGCCCCACACTAGCCGTCGCGAGCCTGCACCGAGCGGCGAACCATTCGGAAAGGGTTGCGACTCAAACACATCCGGGCGACTCCGTGAGGCAGCCGACCGAGATAACCAGCAGCTGCTCGATCCCGGTCCGCGCGGCCACCCGGGGGGTCGATCCGGCACTGGTAGGCCGGTTGCGTCCTGTCCGTGTCTTGGAAACCTGCTCGGTGCGTCCTTCAACGCGCCTGTGGGGCAGAACGGATCAATTCATCAACACCTTGGCCGGAATAGCGGGATCGAGCCTCCCCGTCCAGATTCCGATCACAAACAGCTTCCGCACGAGTTCTAGGCTTGATCGGACGAGCTAGCGCGTAGGTCGCTTGCGCCGAGGAAAGACCGAGGACCGCTGGATGCACGCGTTCGTGGACGAGACCAAAGAAAAAGGGTTGATGGTTGCAGCGACCCTGACCGAGGTCTGCCACCTGCAGCAGGCGCGCAAGACCATCCAATCCAAGCGCCTACCCGGACAGAGCCGCATCCACTTCAAGCAGGAGAGAGACTCGCGGCGCCGCGAGATCTGCTCGATCCTGGTCACGCTTCCCGTGCAGGTGATCGTGTACGACGCGAGCGGGATCCGGAACGCGGTCGAGGCCCGAACCAGCTGTCTCACAGCGGTTGTCGAAGACCTAGCCGGAATCGGTGGCCGACGATTGACGATCGAGCAGGACGACTCCCTGGTCCAAAGCGACCGCCGCACGCTCTACAACGCGGTGCGGAAGTTCGAGGTCAACGAAGATTTCAACTATGAGCACAAGCGCCCGAATCAGGAGCCGCTGTTGTGGGTGTCAGATGCGGTGGCCTGGTGCTTTGCCAAGGGCGGAGAGTGGCGGCTGCGCGTGAAACCGCTCATCAAGGAAGTACGCAAACTGTCATAGATACGCGAAACCCGGCTCACCAACCGTCCGGATGGCTGCCGGGTTCACTTCAAGACCGCTAGTGCGGCCTGCTGAATAAACCATACACGGTTCGTACGCTTGGCACAGCTGGGATCGCCGCCGGTTCCCTCCAGTTCTCGCTGAGTCTCGGCCGCCTGACCCCCGACGTGTTTGGTCTCCTGGGTGACCCCCTCCGGATGCAGCGGATTATTGAGGCCCTCATCCCCCGCAGACCCGCTGACGTCCTGCGCGCAACCGAGCACGAACAGCCGACTCAGCCTGAACGAACGAGTTCCCGAACACCATCAGCTGCAGAAACGTCCTTCACCTCACGCAGGAGTGCCCGTGTTCGCAGAGGATGGTGGGCCGAACGCGAAACCCTCCGTCGACGGGCCGGACGTTCTCGCAGGACAGGGTGTTCGGAAACCTGTTCGTTTGAGGTACGGCCGGCCTGCGCCGAGAAGGCGGGCGCGCGGGTCGTGTCCAGTGCTGAGCTGCGGTAGCGGGGAATCGGGTCGCATGGCCGGCATCGCCGGTGTGGTCGGACTGCTCCGGTCGATGATCCGGGTCGAGCAATCCGCGGCGCCAGCGGCGTCTACGCGAACTGCGGGCCCGGGGCTGGTGGTGGTGTGGCCTCTCCTAGAATCAAGATCACCTGGTGACCGTCGGTTCGGTAGCTGGTGACCAGGCGATGTTGCACGCCGTCACGGGTGCGTGATGGGAGATTCCTTCTTCGTTTTCGACGTGAGAGGAGTTCGATCATGGGTGGCAACAACATTCCGTCAGATCAGTGGAAATTGCGCGGGGGCACCGCCTGGGTGTACCCGGCCAACGGTGCGGCGCAGGTCGTCGATCCGGTGATCGTGGTCGCCGAACCCGGTCCAGGACCCACCGACCTCGGCGCGTTCGCGGACCGGGTGGACGGCCCGGACTACCCACTGCGGACGAAATTGGCCCAACGCGGCAAGGACGTGATCCTGGTGGGCTACGACGACAAATCCGACTGGGACTCCGCCGAGCAGGTGATCGAAGAGGCTGCGCTGCGCACACGGGCAATGCGCTACGGCACCAAGCCCCTGGCCGTCGTCGGCGCCGGCCGGGCCGCACTGCTGACCCGCTACGCCCTGGCCCGCCTCGAGGACAAGCAGATGGCCCATGAGGTGGCTGCCTTCTTCAGCCTCGACAGCACGACACCGACCGCGGCCGAGCAGGACGCCCTCAGCACTGTCGGAGCCATGCCTCAGCTGCCGCGGTTGGGGAAGATCACCAGCGCGGGGACCCGCGACCTCGAAGGCCTCGGCCCACGCGACGACCCGGACAGCTCCCAGTTCGACGATGCCCTCTACGCATCCGGCCCGGCCTCGAAAACCTCGCTGGTCAACGAGGAAGAGGGCAACTGGCTACTCGCACGACTGCCCTGACCAGGTGGGCGGTCCGACTGCCCGCCCTGTCGAAACCCAGAGGGGCCCCTGCTTCAGCGCAGGGGCCCCTGCCGGTCGGGGTGCCACCCCACAGGGGTTGGAGCCGACCCCGCCACTCGCACACGGACGCCGACGTTGCGGTGCGCCTGCACGCATGTCCGGATTGCGGTATCTGTGCAAGCGTCGGTGCCTTGTTCGGAAAACGATGGTCAGCAGCCCGCGTCAGGATGCCGTGCGTGCAGGTGCCCTTCGAGGTCCGAGACCCACGGGTTGGGGCCGCGGACCTCGTCGATGGTGTCGACCGTGATCAGGTGGTTAGGGCCGCAGACTTCCACCATGCGGTTCACGCAGCGTGGTCCGGTGACCACGCACAGAGCGCGGTAGTGCTCACGGGCGTGGTCATCGGCGTCGATGAGGGCTTCGATTCCGGAGACGCTGAGGAACGTCACTCCCGACAGGTCCACCACGACCAGCCGGCCGGTGGTGGCGATCGCGCAGGAGAGGTGTTCGCGCAGAACGTCGATGGTGGTGGCGTCGACTTCGCCGGTGACGCTCAGGATCACGATCGACGGCGACGGCCTGCTGCGGGTGACGTGCAACAGCGTGCCTCGCAGGTTCGGCTCTCCAGCCGAACCACCCGTGTTGAGGAACTGATCCGTCACCCAGCATCAGATCCCTTACCCGACCGCAGGGACACGGCACCGCAAGTTACTGCCCTGCCGGAAAGACGCAGGCAGGGCCGCTTTTTCAACCGTGATCATTGTATGCCCGCAAGCAGATCCCGACTCCCCGCCGCGGGCGTTCTCACCGCGTGGACCCCCGCCCGTCAGCGGATCTGCCGGAACCGGGCCGGGCGGGGGCGGGCAATCTCCACAGCGGTCATCAGGACGTGGCCCGACCTGATAATCGCTGATCATCGTAGGTGCACTCATGCGTGCGGCCGGGGCGCCACGCCCGCGCGGTGCCTACAGCCACAGCTCGGTGTCCGGGGGGTCGTGGTCGGCGCGATGCGACAACTGCTGCGCGAAGGATTCCGTCCACGCCGCCGATTCCGATTCCTCGCTGGTTCGTCGTACCGGCTGAGTCGGCCCCGTCCGGGAGCGGCTCCACACTGCTTGTCGGTCTCCGAGCGGGCCTGCAGCGCCATCAGGCGTACACCCCAGGACACGTAGGCCTCCACGCTCATCCCCGCGCACTCGGCGGCATCACGAAGCATCGGCAAGTCGTCCTCGCCGACCGTCACCACGATGTCCCTGCTCGCCATCCGATCCACGCTAGACCTCGAACGACAGGCCGCCATGCCTACCTGGCATGAGCCGACGGCGAGGTATCGAGAACCGTCACCGCCTCACCTGCTGCGGCGATACAGCCATGCCTCAGGCGTCGACGAGCTCATCCCCGCGGACTCGGCGCGGACTCCGTGGATTCGTCGACCTCTCTCACCCCAAGCGGGCGTTCGGAAAACGATCGTTTTGCGAACGCCGGCGGGAAGCGGCTTCGGGCCACAGACGGTGGGCCGGTCGGTAGCGGTGTCCTGCCTCTGGCTGGGTTCCGGCGTGCCCGAGTGAGCCTGTGACGCGGTGTCGTCTGCTGGTATCGCTCGATGTTCACTGAATTGCGGTTCCCGCCCCCGAGTTGACGGTCTCTGGCCTGGGCAGTGGGTGGGGATGATCCGATGTCCAGTTAATTTCGTATCGAAGCCTGCATTGCAGCTACCTTCGCAGGAAGGTAGCTGAATATGCGCTGACGCTTGCTGTGAATCCAACCAGGAGGATGCGGTGGTTACAAGTTCGAAGTCCCGGCAGGTCCGGGCGATTGTGGCGGCGGGGATGGTGGCAGCGCTCGCGGCGGCCGCGGTGGCGTGCTCGTCGAATTCTTCGGATTCGTCCTCGACGACCAGCTCACCGGCCGCGTCGACGGCCGATGACTTGGCGGCACAGGCGTACGCCTACACCTATCCGCTGGTGTCGGTCGAGGTGACCCGGCGGCAGCAGACCAATGTCTCGGCGCCGGACCCGTCACTCGGGGTCGCCTCGATGAATCAGCTTGCCCCGCTGAATTTCCTGCCCGACGCGAAGTTCACCAAGGTCGTGCGCCCGAACGTCGACACGCTCTACACGCAGATGTTCTTCGATGTGTCCAAGGAGCCGGTGGTCGTCAGCGTGCCCGATATGGGCGGGCGCTATCACCTGTTCCCGATCCTGGACATGTGGACCAATGTCGACGCGGCCCCGGGCTCGCGCACCCTCGGTGCTGACGTCCGCGGCTACCAGTTCGCCATCGTCGGCCCGAACTTCCACGGCAGTCTGCCAGAGGGCGTGCACGAATACCGGCTACCGACCGACTCCGGCTGGATGATCGGTCGCATCCAGGTCAACGGGCCCGACGACGTCCCCAACGTCATCGCCATCCAGGACAAGCTGACAGCGGTCCCGCTCAGCGCGCTCGGCGCCGCCAACAGCACGCCGCAGAACACCGAGCTGCACCCGGACTGGCCCAAGGATCAAGAAGTCGCCAAATACATCCACGACCTGAGCCTCAGCAGTACTGGGACCTGTACTACGCCAGCCTTTCTCACAACCAGGCCCGTCCTGACGACAAGGCCTTCCTCGAAGCCCTCGCCTCGATCGGCTGGACCCCGGACAAGAAGCTCGACCTGAACACGCTGCCGGAATCCGAGCGCACCCGCTGGGAACAGGCGTGGCCCAAGGCGCTTTCGAAGATCGAGGTCGTGCAGGGTAAGCAGGAGGTCAACGGCTGGCAGATCACACGCAGCGGCATCGGCGACTACGGAACCGATTACGCGACCCGCGCGATCATCGCCTACGCCGGCCTGGGCGCGAACCTGCCGCAGGACGCGATCTATCCCGCCACCGCCGTCGACGACAAGAACACCCAGCTCACCTCCGACCGCCCGTACGTCCTGCACTTCCCGGCCGACGGCATCCCGCCGGTGAAGGGCTTCTGGTCGCTGACCATGTACAACGACCGCGGCTTCTTCGTCGACAACCCGATCAACCGCTACGCAGTGCGCGGTGAAGCGCTGACCAAGAACCCCGACGGCTCGGTCGACATCCACATTCAGCGCGAAAACCCCGGTCCGGCAAAAGAATCCAACTGGCTCTCCGCCCCCGCCTCCGGCCCCTTCAACGTCCTTCTCCGCACCTACTGGCCCGACCAGGCGGTCATCGACGGCACCTGGAACGCCCGGCCGTCACCCCCGCCGGCTGACCCGCCGACCAGAAGATCTCCTGACCGGACCCATGAGTCTGGGTGGTGTGCGCCGGCCGGTTCGGTCAGCGCTTCGCGAAAGGAGCGTCAACACATGGATTTCGGCGTACTACTGGGCGAGGCCTATCAGTCGTTCGTGCAGCAGCTGCACGCCCACCTCGCCGAGCACGGCCATGTGATCCTCGGCGCTTCCTACGGGTACGTTCTGCGCGCGCTCGCCGAATCCCCCTGCACCGCAAGCTAACTGGGCGAACAGCTCGGCATCACCGCCCAGGGCGCGGCCAAGGTCGTCGACGAGATGGTCAGGCACGGGTATGTGGAGCGCCGACCCGACCCGATCGACAAGCGTGCCAAACGGCTGCACCTCGCCCCGAGAGGGGACGACATGCTTCGCATCGTCCGCGAGTTCCATGCCGACTACGAGCGCCGGCTCGCCGGACGCATCGGCGCCGAACAGGTGGCGACCGCCCGCGCTGTGCTCGGCGACATCATGAGCGAAGCACTGGATCTCGGGCGGGCCAAGACCTTCCGCCCGCTGTGACCTCGGCGCGGCGGTCCCCAAAGAGGTCCGCGGCCGACGTACCCACATCGGCATGAGCGCACACTCCAGCTCGCTGGAGCCAGCTGTGCGGAGCGGTCGGCGAAACCTGGTACCGGTCAGCTGCATGTGACGACTGGCGCCCGCGCGCCGGACACCATGAGGACTGCGGAAGCACCCGGCGTGTGGGCTTCCTGTCCACGTTTGTACAGGTCATCCTGGTTGAATGCATATGGCGATCGTGTTCTTCATTGGTCTGGCCATAGTGGGGCTCATCGCGATCCTGGCCATGAATTCCGAATCCCGGCGCCGTCGAGCGCGTGAGAGCACTCCGGACAACGAAGCGTGGAGTGCGGGACGCACCGAATCATCGGGCATCGAGCAATGGATGCTCTACTCGATGCTGTCCAACCAGAACCACCACCATCACCACAACGACCAGCCTGACGATCCCAGCGGTGGTTACGGCGGGGCCGGTGACAGCGGGGTGGGTTATGAGGCGGGTGGCGTCAGCGGGGGCAGCGGCTGGCCCGATGGCCCCGGGTCGGGTGGCAACGGTGGCGACTTCCCCGCCGACGGCGGTGGTTTGGCCGACGGGACCGGTACAACCCCAGACCCGCGATAACCACTCGACTTCGCCGAGCGCGGCCTTTGTCGGGTCGGCTCGCGGCGAGGCGTGACTTCTTGACCTTGTTGCCGCAGGTGTTCATGGAGCACCAGATGCCGGGCTGATGACTAGGCTGTGTCGGGATGGCCGCGGTGCTCGGCCCACCCCGGCCGTACTGCTGATTCACCAGCGGTACCAGCGTTTTCGGGTCCCGGCCGCGTCGGAACCGGCGAAGAAGAATCCGAGGATCCACAACACCAGCACCACGACCGCGACCCACCACAAGGCTTTCAGCGCGAAACCCGCTCCGAACAGAACCAGGGCGAGCAGCAGCACGAGCAGTAGAGCAACCATGTCTTTGCACCTCCTCTGACCACCGCTTACCCGAATGATCACTTCGCTAACAAGCATGCTGTCGTACGGCATTGCGAGTGATCGTCCCTCCGAACGGTCGCGGTACCAGGTCAGTGCTTGAAGGCGTCTTCGACCTTCTCTCCCGCCGACTAGCTGGTGCGGGCCACGTTGTCGATGGGCCTGACCGCGGCTTTGTCGGGTCGGTTCGCGGCGAGCCGTGACTTCTTGACCTTGTTGCCGCAGGTGTTCATGGAGCACCAGCGTCGGTTGGATCCGCGGCTCGTGTCGAGGAAGAGTCCGGCGCAGCCGGGGCCTTCGCAGTTCTTGACGCGGCCGCGGTCGGGGCCTCCGAGGGTGTGGATGGCGTTGGTGGCCAGGACCCCGAGGGCGTCCCGGACCGGGGCGGTCTTCGTCAGGCGCCAGGTCGCGTGTTCGCCGTGTTCCAGCGTGGCTTTCGCGTGCCCGGCCGCGGCGAATGCGTTGAGGGTGTGGATATCTCCGGAATCCGGCTGTTCACCCGCGGCGATCGCCGATCCGATCCGATAGATCGCTTCGCGCAGTTCGACGGCGTCCTCCAGATCGGTCGTCGACACCGCTGCGACGTCGAACTCCGCGGCCCGCAGCCACGATTCGAGTCGTGCGGGGGCATCCAGTCGCTCGTGTGGCACCGAGCCGCCGCGATCGCTGACGGTGGCTGTGAACCGGAAGGCCAGGACCTCGTTGTCCATTCGGAACACCTGCCGAATGTCGTCGGTCATTCCAGCCTCCCAAGTAACCACAGCAGCACTCGAACCGTCTTAGCTGGTTCGACATGATGGTAACCCCATGGCATTGTTGAACCGTCTTGGACGGTTCATGGAGAGGGGTGCTCATGAGTGGCATCGCGGTCATAGGTCTGGGAGCGATGGGAAGCGCCATCGCGCACAACCTCGTGAAAGCAGGCCACGACGTCGTGGTGTGGAATCGATCCGATGGACCTGTGGATGAACTCGTGGCGGCGGGGGCCCGGCGTGCCGGCTCGGTCGCGGAGGCAATGCGGATGCCGGTGGTGTTCTCGGTCCTGTCCGACGATCAGGCTGTCGCCGAGACCTTCATCGACTCCGGCGTCCTCGCCGGAACCCCGGGCGGGACCGTTCACGTCAACCTCGCAACAGTCAGCACAGGTCTGGCTCGCCAGGCGGGCGCGGCGCATGCCGAGCATGGTGTCGGGTACGTCGCGGCACCGGTTTTCGGCCGGGCTCCGGTCGCCGAAGCCGGAGCGCTGAACATTCTCGCGGCCGGCGAGAGCGCGCTGATCGACCGCGTGCAGCCGTTCTTCGATGTGATCGGCTCGCGGACCTGGCGACTCGGCGACCGTCCGGAGCAGGCCAATATCGTGAAGATCCTCGGGAACTACCTGATCGCCTGCACGATCCAGTCGCTGGGCGAGGCCGTCAGCCTCGCGGAAGGCGCCGGTGTCGACTCCGGGAGGTTCGTCGAACTGCTGACGTCGACCCTCTTTCCTGGGCCGGTGTACACCGGCTACGGGTCGATCATCGCTGAACGGCGTTACCGGCCAGCGGGATTCACCACGGTTCTCGGCCGCAAGGATCTCCACCTCGCGCTGCAGGCGGCGACGGACCACGAGATTCCGCTCCCGATCGGCCAGCTGCTGCGGGATGTCTTCGATCAGGCCGTCGCCGAGGGTCGTGGGGCGGACGACTGGGCGGTCATCGCGGAACAGCAGCCACGCGCACAGGCTGTTTGAGCCCCGCCCGGTGATCGCCGGGTGTCAGTGGTCGGCGACCGGGGTGTTCTGGCAGAAGGTGAGGAGCCAGCGGCCGTCCTCCTTGGTCATGCCGTACAGCGGTGTGCCCTCGGCCTGGAGTTCGTCGGCGTGGTTGAAGTACTGCTGGCGGACTTTGACCGCGGCCACGTCGGGGCGAATGAAGCGGATGAAGAACGGCTCGTAGGTGGCGTAGCCATCCTTGGTGGCGCCGGGGAGGACGGCGCGGGTGAACTCGGAGATCTCGGTGAGGCCGTTGAGGAATTTGCCGCCGCCGGTGGTCCAGATGGCGTCGGGGTGGAACAGGGCGAGGAAGGCGTCGGCGTCCTCGGCGCGCTGCGCCTTGGTCACCGCGGCCACGACGGCGTGGATGGCGGCGATGTCTTCGGTCTGCTCGAGTTCCGTGGTTGTCATGGAGCAATCTTCGAACCCCAACCCCACTCGAGGTCAAGTGACCAAGATCGTTGGTTCGATTACAGTGTGGGGTTGATGACTACCGGGACTGGCTTGCGCCGCACACGGATTGGTTACCCGGTGCTCTCCTGAGCGCCGCGCGGGATCCACCTCATCGTATTGATTCACAGGACATCAACTACGACAGAAGGATTCGACGATGACCGCAACACACGATATGCCGGTGGACGTGCGCACCCCCGATGGTGTCGCCGACGCCTATGTCACCTACCCCGACGATGGTGCCGCCCATCCGGGCGTGCTGGTGATCCAGGACGGATTCGGGCTGCGGCCCAGCCTGCGGAAGTTGGCCGATCGCATTGCCGCCCATGGCTATACGGTGCTGGTGCCGAACGCCTACTACCGGCACGGCCGGGCGCCGGTGATCGAGCTGCCGGACTTGATCGATCCCGCGCAGCGGCCGGAGATCTTCCAGCAGGTCTCTCCGATGATCCGCGAGCTGACCCCGGACGTGCTGCGCTCCGATATCGGCGCCTACCTCGACTGGCTGGCAGCGTCACCGCGGGTCGCCGCCGGAAAGGTCGGCGTCACCGGCTACTGCATGGGTGCCCGGCTGGCGGTCATGGCCGCCGCCATGTTCCCCGATCGGATCGGTGCGGTCGCCGGATTCCACGGCGGTCCACTCGTCACCGACACCCCGGACAGCCCGCACCTGACGCTCGGAAACATCACCGCGGAACTGTATTTCGCCCACGCGGGCGAGGATCACCACATGACCCCGGAACACATCGACCGGTTCGACAAGGCACTCGACGCCGCCGGCGTCCGCCACCGCACCGAGGTCTACGAAGGTGCCCAGCACGGCTACACCCAGGCCGACACCGCGGCCTACGACCCCGCATCGGCCGAACGGCACTACCGCGAACTGCTGGCCCTCTTCGACCGCAACCTGCAACCGGTAGCGGAGGGAAACTAGCTGGAACCCTCCAGCGGATCGAACGCGTCACTCTGCGGGTAATCCGACATCGTGAAATTCGAGAGCCTCTTGGTCTTGTCGGCCGCAGCGCCGTCGGAGGTGTTGACCTCTTCGAGACGAGGGGGCTCCGCAGCCGGTTCCTTCTCCGCCATGACGTGCCCTTCTGTCGGTTGTGGATCGCCTCGGCTGAGGTAATCCATCCAGTATTCGACGCCGGACGGGCAGTCGGTTCGGTGGCGGCACAACGCAGAGAGCTGAGCCCCCGCCCGGTGTCCGGATCTGGGGGCTCGGCTCCTGGCAGACTGGTTCAGCGGTGGCCGCCCATGCCCCCTTCGTCGTGACCGTTGCCCATATCGCCCTCGTTGTTGTGATCATCGGGGAAGTACGTGCAATACGGATTGTTCACATCGGGGTAGGGGCAGAGCTCCGAATCGGGGCCCGTGCCCGCGGTGCCTGGATCATCTGGATCGGCGGCGGCCATGCCGGAGCCGAACGCTATTGCGAGAATGGCCGTAGCCAGCCCCGACGCCGCGCGCTTGGATCTCATGGGATGCCTCCTCATGCCGAGTGCCCACAGCGAACGCACCCTTCGGAAGCTAGCCCAAAGTTCGCCCGATTTGCGCGGATGTTGCAGCACTGTGCTTTAAGCAGCCCAGGTCAGGGGCGGCGTCCGCGAAGCTCGGCGGGGTCCAGCGGGCAATGAGTCGCCCGGTCAGACCCGCAAACCGGCGGGATTCGCGGGACAGCCCAGTCCGTGCTGGGATTCCTCCACGACCTCTTGATAGGTGACCTTCGTGCCCGGCGCGGCCTCGGTCACCTCGACCTTCTTGTCGTAGGTGTGGGTGACTCCCACGGTGAATCAGCCCGACTTGGTGTCGTGGCTGGCCTGGTTGCAAGTGGTCGGCGAGTCGGCGGTCGCGACTCCCGTGCTCACGGTCAGCAGCCCGGCGGGCAGTGCGGCGATCGCCGCCAGAGCCGCCGTGCGGCGGACGGAATTCGACTGCATGTGTCCCTTGTATCTCCGCATGTGATCCAGAGGGTCACCGATGCGTCCCAGCGGGCGGTGACCGCTGTGCGGCGCTGAGAAGCCCTGCCACAGTCGCCAATTCATTCGCATCGGAGCGGACGCGTGTACCGGGCGTCCGTGCGAAGGGAGCGTAGGTCGGCGCGGAAGAGAACAGAAGCAGTCATTCCGGGATAGGCGACAACCCGCGTCTGTCAGTCGCGCGGACGGGCGAGGGTTCGGGCGGCGAGAACCAGCGCGGCCAGGGCGATCGCGGCGGCGACGATCCCGCCCGCCCGGCCGTTGCCGGTGCCGAAACCGGCCGCGGACCGGGCCACGTGCCAGACCGCGAGATTCATGGCGATCAGGCCGATCGCCTGAGCGAGCAACGCGGCGGTCGGAGTGCTGCGGAAGCGGGATCGGGCGAGGAAGGCGGTGGCGAGGGCGGCCAGGGCGATCAGGGCGGCGACGTTGGCGCCGAATCTGCCTGAGCCGGGGCCGTATCCGCCGACGGCGAGCCAGATCGGGGCGGACGCGGCGGACAGGTGGTGGACGAGCATGGCGGGTCTCCTTGCTGACGGGATCGACGACTTCGATGATCGCGGCGGGCCAGTCGGTCCGCCTCCGTCCCGGAACGGGAGTGAATGCGCAGTTCCGCGTAGGGTTTCGGCGCCCGTCTACGTTCGTTGACGTAGTCGGTCGCGACCATAGGGTGAGGATCCGTGCCGGAGTGCGACCTACCATCGCTGCATGGAGGAGCATCGTGCGCTGATCCCGCGGCCACCCGTGTGGGTACAGGACCTGGCGCTCACGCTCTTCATCACCGTAATGCAGGTGCAGGGCACCGTGGTGCGCAATATCGGCGAGGTGGGGGCGCGGCCGCTGACCGACCTCGGGTTCCTGGGATACGCACTGCTGATCGTGAGTGGCGTGGCCATCGTGGCCCGCCGACGGTGGCCCGCAGCGGTTTTCGTCACGACCGCGATCGCCAGCATCGTGTACTACGGTTGCGGATTTCCGGACGGGCCGACCTGGCTCGCTCTGTTCGTCGCGCTGTACACCCTGGCCGCCACCGGCGACGGGCTCCGATCGTTGGTGCTGGCCGGGACCGGGATCGGCATGCTCTCGGCCGTATGGCTGATCACCTCGATCGGGATCGAGCCGCGCGCCGCCATCGGGTGGGTGTACTTCCGGATCGGCGCGTCGGTGATGAGTGCGGCGCTGGGGGAGTCGGTGCGGACCCGGCGGGTGATCGCCGTCGAGGCCCAGCGGCGGGCCGAGCTGGCCGAGCGCACGCGAGAGGAGGAGGCGCGGGCCCGCGTCGATGCCGAACGGTTGCGCATCGCGCGCGAAGTGCACGACACCGTCGCACACGCCATCGCCGTCATCAATGTGCAGGCCGGTGTCACCGCGCATGTGCTGGACCGGAAACCGGAACAGGCGCGAGAAGCGCTGCGCGCCATCGAACAGACCAGTTCGCGGGCCCTCGGCGAGATGCGGGCGGTGCTCGGCGTGCTGCGCGACGATGGTGACGACGAGCGTTCGCCGTACCCCGGCCTGGATCGGGTCCCGGAGCTGGCCGACCGGGCGCGCGCGGCCGGTCTCGATGTCGACATGTCCGAAAACCTGTCTCCCACAGTGGTTTTACCGAGTGCGGTGAGTGCGGCCGCCTACCGCATCGTGCAGGAGTCCATCACCAACGTGATCCGCCATGTCGGCCCGACGCGGGTGACGATCGTGCTCGACCACGACGCCGACACCCTGCGGATCAGGATCACCGACGCGGGGCGAACCGGCTCCGCCCACCCGCCCCCGGCGGGGCCGGGTG
>NZ_JBHWHH010000185.1:0-14209 GCF_042732555.1 Nocardia sp. NPDC059764 | reverse complement strand
ATGACGTGCGACCCGCGGCCCCGGCTGTCACCTGCGGTTACCTGCTGCGCCGCCCGCGGGCGACGAGGACCGCGATGAGCACGCCGCCCAGGACTACGACGGCGGCCCCGATTGCCGCGGCGATCAGGATCAGCGTCGAATTCGACTTCGAATCGGTCGAATCCGCCGCGACCGGTGCGCCGGGCGTCTTGCCCGACGGGGACGTGCGGCTCACGCTCGGGCCGGAGTGCTCGCCGAACATGTCGGCGGTACTCGTGTAGCGCGGGCCGCTCTCCTTGGTGCCGCTGACGGTCAGATCCAGCTGCACCGCGACGGGGGTGTTCGAGCCCATGGTGGTGTGGTTCGACCCGACCTTGACCGAGATGTAGTACCAGCCCGCCAGCGTTTCCTTGTGCGACTCGTACCGGTCGGCGGAACGGTTGGTGTAGCGGACGGGCGTGGTCGCCAGCGCCTTGCTCGACGGCAGCACCGTGTCACTGCCGGTGTAAGCGCCGGTGTCCGAGTCGATCTCCTCGCGGATCGGGTTGTAGAACGCGGTGCGGATATTGGAGATGTTGTCCGATCCCCGCACCCCGTTCCCGGCGTAATTGACTCGGTAGGACAGGGCCTGACCCCAATCCAGATGCACCCGGTAGAACACGAATTCGCCCGGCCGCACCACATCGGTGTAGCGCCCGGCGCCCGGGAGGTCGGCGGCGACGGTGAACGAAGCGCCGCCCGAGACCGGCGTGCCCGGCCCGCTCTGCTCGACGAAGGTCGTGGGCATGGCGGCCGCCGCGGGCCCGGGATCGGTCACGCCCGGTTCGATCGCGAAGATCAGTTCGATCGGAAGTCGTTCCGGCACACCGGTGGCCACCCTGTCCCACTCGAGCTGGAAGTAGTACTTGCCGCCGCCCTTGCAGGTGTCGGAGGGGTTCTCGCGTTTCTGGGCGGCCCGCTCGAACGACTTCGCCACCGTCATGGCCACGCCGTCACTGGAACTGGTGGTCTGCTGGAACTCGAAGAGATTGCAGTCCTTGCCGTCCGCGCCGAAGGCGCGCATGCGGATCACGTTCATGTCCTCGACGACGCCGACATTGGTGACGCGTGGAAACGACACGGTGCCACTGAAATACGCGGTCGCGCCGTCCGGGATGTCGATACCCCAGTAGCGCTTCTCCTTCTGGCCGATGGTGTCCAGGTACAGCCCGGGCGTCGCCACCGGGGCGGTGTCGTGGCTGCCGGTGCCGGTGATCGGCGTGCCCACGGCCTTGTAGTTGCGCAGGGCGGAGGCGGTGACGCGCGGCAGCGTGCGCTGCAACGCGGCCCCGTCGGCGGCGTCGGTGTAGGTGCCGCCGGTGGCCTGGGCCATGCAGGTCAACTGCGCCCGAGCCTTGCCGTCCACGGCGAAGCCGATGGTGTGCAGCACCAGATCCAGTCCGCGCTGCTTCAATTCGGCCGCCACCTCGCAGGGGTCGGGCGGGGAGCAGGTGTCGTCACCGTCGGAGACCAGCACGATCGAACGCGGTCCCGAATCCGGCAGCGCCGCGGCGGCCTGACGCAGTGCGGTGCCCATGGGCGTCCAGCCGCGGGCCTGCACACCGTCGACGGCGCTGCCGAGCGCGGCCCGATCGAGGGTCTGGGGTTTGTGCAGGACCTGCACGTCCTGGCAGCCGGCGGCCTTGTCCGCCTCGGTGTTTCCGGTGCCGGTGCCGTACACGGCCAGCCCGACCCGCGACTGCGCGGGCGCGGAGTCGACGAACGAATGCACGGCCACCTTGGCCGCGTCCATCATGGTGCCCGCCGGATCGGGCCGTTCCATCGATCCCGAGGCGTCCAGGATCAGCATTGTCGGTGCGTAGTCCGGTGTCTCCTCCGCCGCCGCGGGCACCGTGGCCCCGGTCAGCGCGAGGAAACCTACGGCGGCCGCGGCCGCCCATTGTCGGAGTCTTCCAGTGGTATTCGACATCGTCCTCGTCTATTGGTCGAGATTCAGAATGAAACAGACATTACGGACATTTAATGGATGGTGTCGGACGGCCGGGGCCTACAATCCCGGCGTGAGTCTCACCCCCGCCGACCTGGTCGGCTATATCGATCGCGATCTCGACGACGATCTGGCGCGCTGGTTCCCGGACGCGGAAACCGTTGCGGTGCCGGAGGAATCCCGGCCGGTCGAGCCGTTCCTGGCACGTCTGGACGACGAGCACGCGGCCGCCCTGGCGGCCTTCGACGACCGCGTCCGCTCCGGGCGCATGCCGCAATTCCTCGACATCTTCGACTGGTCCTATGCCTTCGACTTCGCCGGAAACGATTGCGGCCTCCTCGATTCCGACTACGAGACCGAACTGACCGACGACGACGTCTACTCCATCGGCGCGGACGGCGGCGGCAACCTCTACGTCGTCCTCACCAATGGTCAAGTGGCGGTGTGGTTCCACGAGGAAGAGGTTGTCGAAGTAGGCACGCGCTTCGACAACCTCGACATCTTCATCTGGTCTTTCGTCCGCTACCGCGCCGTGCGTGCGGGCAAACTCTCCCGTGCGGACGTCGAAGCGGATTTCGTGGCCTTGGGCCAGGACGGCGCGCTCGAACCGGAGCTCGGGCTGCTGCGCCTGATGGCGTAGCCGGACGTCGGCACTTCTCCCAGCGTTCACCGTGTCGAGCAGCGCCCCGATCGGGCGCTCGAGATCCAGCTGGCACTGCGTGTACACCGCCTGGATGAGGCGGCCGTATTCGAGGACTGAATTACGCTGTGCCGGAGTCGGTATCGCGGTGCGCCGGTGATCGATCAGCTGATCCGCCGGTGTGCTCGGCCGTGGTGCCGAGCAGTGCGGCCGCCTCCGCGTGTACTCGCGCGCGCAGCGCCTCGACCAACGCGGCCACTTCGGGTCGGCGCAGCGTCTCCGCGCGCGAGACCAGCCAGTACGCCAGACGCACGCCGACGTGGCCGGGCAGTACGCGCACCAGGTCGGCGTGGCGGTCGGCCATGAAGCAGGGCAACAGGCCCAGGCCCGCGGCAGCGCGGGTCGCCTCGACGTGGACGAAGACATTGGTGGATGAAATGGATTCGCGCATGGCCGGGGCGAATCCGGACGCCAGATCGAGGTCGTCGACCTGGAGCATGGAGTCGATGAAGTAGATCAAGGGGTGGTTCGGCAGATCCGCGACGGTGGCGGGGGCCTCGTGCTCGGCCAGGTAGGCGCGCGACCCGTACAGGCCCAGCACATAATCGCCCAGGTGCAACGCCTCCGCGCGCCGGACCCGGGGTTCGCCGACCACGATCTCGAGATCCAGGCCCGAGCGGTGCAGCGACGCGCGGCGGGTGCCGGTGACGATCTCGACGCTGACCCGGGGATGGCGGCGCTGCACCTCGGCGACCGCGGGGGCGGCGAGGTACGCGCTGAAGCCGTCGGTCGCCGACAGGCGGACCACGCCCTCGAGCGTGCGCTCGCCGCGTCCGCCGGTCAGCGATTTGACCGCTGATTCGACTGTTTCCGCGGCGCGCAGGGCTGCCCGGCCCAGATCGGTGAGTTCCCAGCCGCCGGTGCCGCGGTCGAGGACCCGTCCGCCGAGCGCCCGTTCGAGCGCGGCGATACGGCGCGAGATCGTGGTGTGGTTGATACCGAGTTCGTCTGCGGCCGAGACGTATCGGCCGCTGCGCCCGACCGCCAGCAGCACCAGTAGATCGTCGGGGCTCGGGGTGGTGGAGGTCGCGCTCACATGTGCAGTTTTGCAGATGGCGGTTGCGAAAGTGGTCATTGCGGCGGGTTTCGATGTGCACCAATACTCGTCCTCACGTGTGTGGGCCGTGTCACAACGCGGCTTGTTTGTGAAGGAGATCAGGCATGAGCGTCCGAGAATCGGTGCGGCAAGCGGGCACCGGTCCCGCCGCACTCCGAAGGGTGGTCGCGGCCTCCATGGCCGGCACGGTCGTGGAGTGGTACGAGTTCTTCCTTTACGGCACGGCGGCGACGCTGGTGTTCAACAAGGTGTTCTTCGCCAAGGGGACCAGTGATCTGGATGCCATCCTGGCCGCGTTCGTCACCTACGCGGTCGGCTTCGCGGCCCGGCCGATCGGCGGAATCGTCTTCGGGCACTTCGGAGATCGGCACGGCCGCAAGAAGCTACTGCAACTGAGCCTGGTGCTCGTCGGTGCGGCGACCTTCCTCATGGGCTGCCTGCCGACTTTCGCTCAGGTCGGCTATCTGGCTCCCGTACTGCTGGTCACGCTGCGGTTCATCCAGGGCTTCGCCATCGGTGGCGAGTGGGGTGGCGCGGTGCTGCTGGTGGCCGAGCACAGCCCCAGCCGCAGCCGTGCCTTCTGGGCCTCCTGGCCACAGGCGGCGGTTCCGGTCGGCAATATGGTCGCCACCGTCGTGCTGCTGGTACTGACCTCGTCCCTGTCGGACGCGGCATTCCTGTCCTGGGGCTGGCGGGTCGCCTTCTGGCTCTCGGCGGTGGTCGTGCTGATCGGCTACTACGTGCGCAGCAAAATCACCGACGCGCCCATCTTCCTTGCGGCGCAACAGCAGGCGGAGCGCGAGCAGGCCGCCTCGTTCAGTGCTTTCGAAGTGCTCCGGCGGTATCCGCGCGGCGTGTTCACGGCCATGGGGCTGCGCTTCGGCGAGAACATCATGTACTACCTCGTCGTCACGTTCTCGATCACATACCTCAAGGTGCACGTCGGCGCGAACACCAAGGTGATCCTGTGGTGGCTGCTGGCCGCCCACGCCGTCCATTTCCTGGTTATTCCGCTGGCCGGGCGGCTCAGCGACCGATACGGGCGCAGGCCGATCTATCTCATCGGCGCGCTGGCTGCGGGAACCTGGGGCTTCTTCGGTTTCGCGCTGATGGATTCCGAGCACAATGCCCTCATCCTGCTCGCCATCATCATCGGGCTGGTGTTCCACGCCTTCATGTACGCGGCGCAGCCGGCGATCATGGCGGAGATGTTCCCCACCCGGATGCGGTATTCCGGTGTGTCTCTGGGCTATCAGGTGACCTCCATCGTGGCGGGCTCGGTGGCGCCGATCATCGCGGTGAAGCTGCTCGACGTGTACAAGTCCTCGGTGCCGATCGCGGTGTACTTGGCCGCGGCCGCCGCGGTGACCGTGGTCGCGGTGCTGTGCGCGAAGGAGACCAAGGGCTTCGACCTGGAAGCTGTCGACCGCGCCGACGCGGAAGAGATCGCGGCGCAGGCCGATTCGAAGGCGGTGACGGCATGATCCCCGGCGGCGCCGGCGAGGGAGACCTACGCGGGCGGACGGTGCTGGTTACCGGCGGCGGGAGCGGGATCGGCGCGGCGTGCGCGCGCGAGTTGGCCCGCCGCGGTGCGGCAGTGCGAGTCGCCGACATCGACGGTGTGGCCGCCAAGACGGTGGCCACCGAGATCGGCGGCACCGCATGGGAAGTCGACCTGTGCGACGTCGCCGCGCTGGAAGACCTGGAACTGGACGTCGACATCCTGGTCAACAACGCGGGCGTCCAAACCGTGGCTCCCATCACCGAATTCCCGCCCGAGCGCTTCCGGACCATGCTCGCGCTCATGGTGGAGGCGCCGTTCCTGCTCACCCGCGCCGCGCTGCCGTACATGCAGCTGCAGCGGTTCGGGCGGATCGTCAACGTCTCCTCGGTGCACGGCCTGCGCGCCTCGGCCTTCAAGTCCGCCTACGTGACGGCCAAGCACGCACTCGAGGGGCTGTCGAAGGTGACGGCCCTGGAAGGCGGGCCGTTCGGGATCACCAGTAACTGCGTGGACCCGGGCTATGTGCGGACTCCGTTGGTGGACAAGCAGATCGCCGATCAGGCCAGAGCACACGGGATCGCCGAGCGGGAGGTGGTGGAGACCATCATGCTGACCGAGAGCGCGATCAAGCGCCTTGTCGAACCGGAGGAGGTCGCCTCGCTGGTCGGCTGGCTGACCTCCGACATGGCCGGAATGGTGACGGGTGCCTCGTACACCATGGACGGCGGATGGAGCGCACGATGACCAGGTTCTTCCCACCGGCAGTGGCGGGCCACCCTGAGCCGCAGTGGATACCCGGCCCCGATGTCATCGAGGACGCGCAGGTCACCCGGTTCGCGCGGTTCGTCGCCGCGCGTACCGGAATGCACCTGCCCGACTATCAGGCGCTGTGGCAGTGGTCGGTCGAGGATCTGCCCGGGTTCTGGCGGGCGGTGTGGGACTGGTTCGAGCTCGGCGATGCGCCCGCGACGGTACTGGCGAACGACGCGCTGCCGGGTAGTCGCTGGTTCCCCGGGGCCACGGTCAATTACATCGACCGGGTGGTGCGACAGGCGCGCGCCGACCGGCCCGCCATCGTGGCCCTGCACGAGGACGAATCCGCGCGCGAGTTGTCCTGGTCGGAATTGCTCACGCGCACCGGGGCGTTGGCTCGATCGTTGCGTACCCTCGGCGTCGGTCCGGGGGACCGGGTGGCCGGGTACCTGCCCGATATCGCCGAGGCGGTGATCGCCTTCCTCGCCACCGCGAGCATCGGCGCGATCTGGAGCGTCTGCGGGCAGGACTACTCGGCGCAGGCCGCGCTGGACCGGCTCGGCCAACTCGAGCCGACCGTACTGATCACCGCGGACGGCTACCGCTACGCGGGCCGGGCGCACGACAAGCGCGACGATATCGCGGCGCTTCGCGCGGGCCTGCCGACACTGCGGGCGACCGTGGCGGTCTCGCGGCTCGGGCTCACCGTCCGCGGCGCGCTGAACTGGGAAAGCGTCGCGTCGATGGAGTGGGTCGGGCGTGGAATCGACACGGTGGCGGTGGATTTCGATCATCCACTGTGGGTTCTCTATTCCTCCGGCACCACCGGCAAGCCGAAGGGCATCGTGCACGGGCACGGCGGGGTGCTGCTCGAACACCTGAAATCGCTGTCGCTGCAATCGGATATCGGGCCCGAGGACACCTTCTTCTGGTACACCAGCCCGTCGTGGATGATGTGGAACTACCAGATCGCCGGACTACTGGTCGGGGCCACCATCGTCTGCTATGACGGGAGCCCCGCCCACCCCGGCCCGGACGAGTTGTGGCGGTTGGCCGCTCACACCGGGACGACCGTGGTCGGGACCAGTCCCGGCTATCTGCTCGCCTGCCAGAAGGCCGGCGCGGAGCCCCGGCGAGACCACGACCTGTCGGCCTTGCGCTCGGTGGGCGTCACCGGTGCGGCACTGCCGCCGTCGTCGTCACTGTGGGTGCGCGATCGCGTGGGTGATCGCGTGTCGGTGTCCTCCATCAGCGGAGGCACCGACGTGGTGTCGGCCTTCGCCGGCGGCGCGCGCACCGTGCCGGTCTGGCCGGGGGAGCTGTCCGCGCCCTGTCTCGGTGTGGCACTCGAGGCATGGGACGAGCACGGCTGTCCGGTCCGCGGCGAGGTGGGGGAGCTGGTCATCACCAAACCCATGCCGTCGATGCCGCTGCGATTCTGGAACGACCCCGACGGCGTCCGCTACCGCGAGGCCTATTTCGACACCTACCCCGGCGTATGGCGGCACGGGGACTGGATCACCCACACCGAACGCGGCAGCGTGATCGTGCACGGCCGCTCGGATTCCACCTTGAACCGCAACGGCATTCGCATGGGCAGCGCCGACATCTGTCAGGCCGTCGACACCCTGCCCGAGATCGCGGAAGCACTGGTGCTGGGCGTCGAACAGCCCGGCGGCGGTTATTGGATGCCGTTGTTCGTCGTGCTCTCCGACGGTGCGGAATTGACCGACGAGGTGCGGAGCCGCGTGAACGCGGCCATCCGCAGCGAGCTCTCGTCCCGGCACGTTCCCGACGAGATCATCGCCGCACCGGGCATTCCGCACACGCGGACCGGCAAGAAGCTCGAGGTTCCCTTGAAGAAGCTGTTCCAGGGCGGTGATCCGGCCGAGGTCGTCGCGCGCGGGGCGGTCGACCATCCCGAACTGCTCGACTGGTTCGCCGCGCTGCGGTCCCAGCACAGCTGATTCGCCGGGCTCAACCGCGTGCTGGGCTGCTCGTCTGCGGGGGCTTGCGGGACTGCCACCAGTGACGCAGCTGGTCCATCCGGGTGGCGCGGGCGGGCCAGAACTCCTCGACGCTGGCATTGAACTCGGCGCCGAGAATGATCGCGAACCCGAGGAAGAAGGTGAACAGCAGGAACGCGATGGGGGTGGCGAGCGCGCCGTAGGAGATGCCGGTGCGGGTGACCCAGCCCAGGTAGCGGCGCAGGCCCTCGCTGGCAGCCATGAAGAACACGCCCGCGACGAGCGCGCCGCCGAACAACCGGTGCCACGGCAGGGTGCGGTGCAGGGCGGTCTTGTAGAGGAACGTCAATCCGACGATGAGCAGCAGGCCGGTGCCCGGGTAGTAGAAGGCGTCGATCAGGCGCAGGCCCGGTTCGCGCCAGCCGTGCGGGAGGACCCGGCCCATGAGGGTCGGGCCCAGTGCGATCAGCGGCAGGATCAGCACCGCCACGACCAGGAAGCCGACATAGAGCAGCAGCGCGAAGATGCGCTGCCAGACCGGGTGGCGCGCGGTGGCCTGGCCGTGCGCGGCGGTGATGGCGTCGACGAAGGTCGCCATGGCCGAGGATCCCGCCCACAGCGACAGCACGAAGCCCACCGACACCACCCCGCCGTGCCCGCGTTGCAGCACGTCGTTCACGGTCGGCTGGACCAGGGTGTCGACCACGCTGGGACTGAACGCCTTCCGCGCGAAGGCCACGATCTTGGACTGGACGATGTTCACGGTGTTCGGCCCGAACCAGTGCCCGACATAGCCGAGACTGCCGAGCAGACCCAGCAGCAGCGGGGCCAGCGACAGCGTCTGCCAGAAGGCGGCCGCCGCCGATTTGGCGAAGATGGCGTCGCTCCACGCCTTGGCCGCCACATGTGTGACGAGCTGCCGGACGCCGCCCCAGCGGGTGTCGGCGAGCACAACGGGGATGCCGGGCGGGGACGCGTCGGCGTGTTGCGGAGATTCGTCGTGCGCGTTCATCGTGGCCTAAGCATCGCCTACCAGGGCTTCGAATGGGATGGGACCCGCAATGTGTCGTGCGGCACTCGAAGGGGCTGTGTCGGATTGGAAAGCAGTCGGTCGCACTCGCTAATCTCTTCCGAGTGACTTCGGGTGGTGGCGGTTCGCTACGTGCATGGCAACGCAGGGCGCTGACGAAGTATCTGACTGCCAAGCCACGGGACTTCCTCGCCGTCGCCACGCCCGGCGCGGGTAAGACGACCTTCGCGTTGCGGGTGGCCGCCGAGCTGCTCAACGACCGCACGGTCGACCAGGTGACGGTGGTCGCGCCCACCGAGCACCTCAAGCACCAGTGGGCGGCCTCGGCCGCGCGCACCGGCATCCAGCTGGATTCGAACTTCTCCAACTCGACCGGTTCCACCTCGTCGGACTATCACGGCGTGGTCGTCACCTATGCGCAGATCGCGTCGCATCCGTTCAAGCACCGGGTGCGCACCGAGAACCGCAAGACGCTGGTGATCATGGACGAGATCCATCACGCCGGCGACGCCAAGAGCTGGGGTGAGGCGGTCGAGGAGGCGTTCAGCGATGCCACCCGCCGACTGCACCTGACCGGTACGCCGTTCCGCAGCGACGACTCGAAGATCCCGTTCATCACCTACGAGGCCGACGAGTCCGGGTTCGAGAAGTCGCGCGCCGACCACACCTACGGATACTCCGAGGCGCTCGCCGACGGCGTCGTCAGACCTGTGGTGTTCCTCGCCTACTCCGGCGAGGCGCACTGGCGGGACAGCGCGGGCGAGGAGTACTCGGCGCGGCTGGGCGAACCGTTGAACGCGGAACAGACCGCGCGGGCCTGGCGTACCGCCCTGGACCCGGCCGGTGACTGGATGTCGAAGGTGCTCACCGCGGCCGACACCCGGCTGCGGCAGCTGCGCGCCACCGGCATGCCCGACGCGGGCGGCCTGGTGATCGCCACCGACCAGGAGAAGGCGCGCGACTACGCCGAACTGCTGGAACACATCTCGGGCACCAAACCGACCATCGTGTTGTCCGACGATCCGGACTCCTCGGACCGCATCGGCGAGTTCAGCAACAACACCGACCCGTGGATGGTCGCGGTGCGCATGGTGTCCGAGGGCGTCGACGTGCCGCGGCTCGCGGTCGGCGTGTACGCCACCAGCGCCTCCACCCCGCTGTACTTCGCGCAGGCCATCGGCCGTTTCGTGCGTGCCCGCAAGGCCGGTGAGACCGCGAGCGTCTTCCTGCCGTCGGTGCCGGTGTTGCTGGACCTGGCCGCGCAGCTGGAACTGCAGCGCGACCACGTCATCGGCAAGCCGCACCGCGAGGCCAACGGTCTCGAGGACGAACTGCTCATCGACGCCAACAAGCAGAAGGACGAGCCGGGCGAGGAGGAGAAGAAGTTCATCGCCCTCGCCGCCGACGCCGAACTCGACCAGGTCATCTACGACGGCGACTCCTTCGGCACCGCCACCTTCTCGGGCAGCGACGAGGAGGCCGACTACCTCGGCATCCCGGGCCTGCTCGACGCCGACCAGATGCGCGCGCTGCTGCGCGAACGCCAGTCCCGCCAACTCCAGGACCGCAGCGCCGCCGCCGAGGCCCGCCCGTCCGGGGCCGGCGTGGAGGCGGCCGCTGAACGCGCCGCCACCGCCGACCGCCTGGGTGAATTGCGCCGCGAACTCAACAGTCTGGTCGCCATGCACCACCACCGCACCGGCAAACCGCACGGCGTCATCCACGGCGACCTGCGCCGCGAATGCGGCGGCCCGCCGACCGCGCTGGCCACCGCCGACCAGCTGTCCCAGCGGATCGCCGCCCTGCGACGGGTGTGAGCCGGGGCCGGGGACGCGAGCGGCGTTGTGGTCCTAGGCGATCTGTAGCTCGACCTCGACCGGGTCGCCCGCGGCCAGCCCTTCGGCGGTGCGCACGGCCTTCTTCATCGGCAGCACGTAGGTGCCGCGCTTGCTGTCGGGGAAGATCGAGGTGGACCAGCGGCTGGTTCCGACGGTGACTTTCACCTTCACCGAACCGAATCCGGCCGCGGTGTGGCCGTAGAGTTCGTCGATCTCGTCGGTGATGGCCTCGGGCAGGCTCACGAAGTGCCACGCGGCCTGGGCTTCCCATTCCCAGAGCTCGGCGGTGAACGTGTACGTGGGCTTCGCCATGCCCCGACGATAGCCGCGAGGACCGACAGGTTCGGGTTCGACGGTCAGCAGGTGAAATAACGGGCGGGGGAGACGCCGACCTCGCGGTGGAAGGCGGCCACGTAGGCGCTCGCGGTGGAGTATCCGGCGCGGGCCGCGATCCGGGCGACCGGCAGACCCGAGGCCGCCAGCAGCGGCAGCGAGGCGGCCAGGCGGAGCTGGGTTCGCCACTGGCCGAAGGTGATTCCGGTCTCGGCGAGGAAGCCCCGGGCCAGCGTGCGGGGACTGGTGGCGACCGCATCCGCCAGTTCGGCCAGGGTGCGCTGGTCGGCCGGGTCGGCGCGCAGCAGTTCGGCGACGCGGCGGGTGCGCGGCTCCTCGGGGGTGCGCGCGCCGATCGGGATGACCTCCACCGGATCGAGCAGGTCGAAGACGACCGCCCCGGCGGCGTCTTCGCGGGCAGCGACGGCATCGACCGCCCCACCTTCCGCCTCATCCATCTCGGCGACACCTGCGTCCCGGTCCCGCCCGACACGATGCGGGCCCGCCTCACCCGCGTCGGTTTCACCGACATCGAAGTCCGCAGCGCGGCAACCAACTTCCGCTTTCGCGCCCGCCGCCCCGAGTAGGCCGGACGGCGGGGCGGCTGCGTGCTCAGCCGAAGAACACCGCCGGGTCGAGGGCGTCGATGGGTGTCCAGCGGGGAATCGACACCGGGGTGTCGGTGTCGGCGGCGGGCGGGGCGAGGCGGTAGCCCTGGAGATCCAAGGCGAGCCAGGGGTTTTCGTCGATCAGCCGGACGACCGCGTAGCAGCTGGCCAGCATGTGCAGGCAGCGGGCGTTGCGGGCGCGGCAGGAACAGTCGGTGGCGGCGAGGATCGGGGTGACCGAGATGCCCGCGGCGAGGACCGCGGCGTGCAGGTCGTCGCCGAGGGTGAGGCTGTCGGCGGGGACCACGGCGGCGATGGCGTCGATCGTGGCGCGCGGGAACGAGGCCAGTTCCAGGTGGGTCACCGAGGCTTCGGAGCCGCGGTGGATGTGGGCCCGGACCACGGTGCCCTCGATCTCGGTGCGGACGCCGTTGTTGCGGGCGATGCTGCGGGCGCGGGGGAGCAGCGGCTCGGGTTTGGTGAGGTTCAACGGTTCCGCGAGCCGCACCCAGTCCTTGCCCCAGGCGGTGTATCCGAATTCGTTGTCGGCCATGTCAGTTCCCCCGCTTCCGGCGCAGCAGTTCCAGGAGTCGTTCGTCGTCGAGGCGGGCGAGTTCGGCGACTCCGGCCGCGTCGGTGAGGTCGGTGAGCGCGGACTTGCGATCGTGCATGCCCGCGATGTGCTCCTCGATGGTGGTGCCCGAGGTGAGGGTGGTGACGGTGACGGTGCGGGTCTGCCCGATGCGATGCGCGCGATCGGAGGCCTGCGCCTCCACGGCCGGATTCCACCAGCGGTCGTAGTGCACGACGTCGGCGGCCCGGGTGAGGGTCAGGCCGGTGCCCGCGGCACGCAGGCTCAGCACCAGGATCGGTGGGCCGTCCGGGGATTGGAAGCCGGAGACGAGCTCGGCGCGTTGCTCGGCGTTCAGCCCGCCGTGGAAGAACGGCACCTCTATTCCGAACTCCTCCGCGCAGTGCCGGACCAGCAGCTCACCGGTCTTGCGGTACTGGGTGAACACCAGTGTGGGGGAGTCGTTGTCGAGGTTGCCGGCCAGGATGTCGGAGCAGACGTCGAATTTGCCGGAGCGCCCGGCCAATTCGCCCACATCGCCGGTGATCAGCCCGGGGTGGTTGCACACCTGCTTGAGTTCGGTGAGCACGGCCAGCACCCGGGTGTGCCGTTGCGAGCCGCTGCCGAAGCCCTGGGCCTCGGCGCGTTCCAGCAGCTGGTCGTAGATCCGTTCTTGCTCCGCGGTCAGGTCGCACACCAGGTCGGTGTGGATCTTGGGCGGCAGGGTCGCGGCGACCTGGGTCTTGCGGCGCCCCAGCACGATCGGCTCGAGGGCGTCGCGCAAGCGCAGCACCGCACTCGCCGAGCCTTCGCTGATGGGTCGCACGAACCGCCGTCGGAACTGCGCCTTGTGGGTGAACTCGCCGGGCACGACCAGGTTCAGCAGAGCCCACAGTTCGTCGAGGTGGTTCTCCACCGGTGTGCCGGTCAACGCGATGCGCGCGTCGGCGGGAATCGCCCGCGCCGCCTTGGCGACCTGGGTGCGCGGATTCTTGAGCACCTGCGCCTCGTCGAAAACGACGCTCGCCCAGCGCTGCCCGGCCAGGGCCTCGCCGTGCCCGCGCAGGGTCGGGTAGCCGGTCACCACGATGGCGCCCGCGTCCGCGTCGGGGGCGTCGCCGCCGCGCCAGCCAACGGCCCGCAGTCCGGGCGCGAACCGCTCGATCTCATGCGCCCAGTTGCCGACGAGTGATGTCGGACACACCACGAGTTGTGGTCCGTCTGCGGCCTTCCCGAGGAGGTAGCCGATGGCCTGCACGGTCTTGCCGAGGCCCATCTCGTCGGCCAGCACCGCGCCGCCGTGTGTGGCGGTCGTCTCACGCAGCCAGGTGATGCCGCGCGCCTGATACGGCCGCAGCTCGGCCTTCAGTCCGGATCGCAGCTCGGCGCTCAGCGTGACGGTGTCCCGCAGCGCTCGCAGCGTCCGTGCCGCGGACACCACGGCCGTTCCCGTGGCGTTGGGCACGGCGTGTGCGGCCGTGGGCAGGAGGCGGGTCTCGATGTCCGTGTCGAGGGCCTCTCGTAATCGGTGTATCGATTCGCCAGGATTGGCGATAGCCAGAGTGCATAACCGTTCCGGTTCCACCAGAGCGCATTCCACGTCGGCGACGCCGATGCCCTCGCGGTCCGGGACGGCCAGGGTGAGGGTCTGCACCTCGCCCAGTTCACGCGGCGCGCTTCCGGGACCGTGGCCGGTCCACGTCCAGAGCGCGACCATATGACGATCCTGCAGGTAGGTGGCTTGCGAGGTCTGCGGCACCCATCCGTTGTACCCGGCCGGACTCGTCGGGCGCACATGACGCTTCTCGCGTTGCGCGCAGTACTTTTCACGTGTCTTCGGCCACAGTTGTGATCGCTACCACTGCTTATAGCAGTCATGCAT